>CAUUAH010000001.1:0-25499 GCA_963542985.1 uncultured Campylobacter sp.
CGAGATCTACACGCGTAATATCGTCGTCAGCGTCAGATGTGTATAAGAGACAGCTATTAAAGAAAACTGAAGATGAAATATATGTTTTAGATAAACAAAATAATGATTCGCCGTTCGCCTATCATCTTTATTTAAAGACTGAGATAGAAAAAGCCATTGAGAATAATCAAATCAAGAAGTACCATTTTAATTTTCTAAGAAATATTTTGGAAAAAACCTCTACTTTCCTTGGATACAAAAGTTGGGGCGATCTCTTGCCTGGTACTCCTGGTGGCGATTCAAGACCATATGAATCAAGGTTAATTAATATTTCAAGCCATTCTAAACATTCTGCCGAAGAGAGTACCGAGCCAACTGATAATGACAAAAGAGTATTAGGATTTTTAATGCAGAAAATTAGCTCAATATACCATTTTAAATAAAAAACTAACAAAGGAAGAAAATGACAGAGACCAAACCGATAGCGGAAAGTAAAAATTTCATAGTCCTTGACGTTTACGAAAAGATCGCTCAACCCTCTACCTACCAAAGCGAGGCGGATCTGGAACGTGAGCTGATAAACGATCTAGTTGCGCAAGGCTACGAATACGCAAAAGAAATAAACTCTCCTGCAAAGCTGTTAGAAAATTTAAAACAGCGACTGGAAAGCCTAAACGAGGTTAAATTTACGCCTTCTGAGTGGACTAGATTGCTTAGTGAATATCTCGACGCGCCAAACGACGGAGTGAATGAAAAGACTCGTAAAATCCAAGACAATCACATTTATGATTTTGTTTTTGATGACGGGCATATACAAAATATCTACCTTCTCGATAAGAAAAATATCGCGCGAAATAGCGTGCAAGTCGTTAATCAATTCGAGCAAACGGGATCGTTTGCCAATAGATACGACGTTACTATTTTGGTTAATGGATTACCGCTCGTGCAAATCGAGCTTAAAAAGCGCGGCGTGGCAATAAGAGAAGCGTTCAATCAAACCCACCGCTATGCCAAAGAGAGCTTTAATACGTCAAATTCGCTATTTAAATACCTGCAAATTTTCGTTATCTCAAACGGCACGGATACGCGCTACTTTGCAAATACTACAAAGCGCGATAAAACTAGCTTCGATTTTACTATCAACTGGGCGGATTCTAAAAATTTGCCAATTAAGGATATAAAGGACTTTACTGCGACTTTTCTAGCAAAAAATACGCTTTTAAGCATACTGACAAAATACTGTGTATTTGACGCGAGTGACACCTTGTTAATCATGCGTCCATACCAGATCGCAGCGACCGAGCGTATACTGTGGAAGATAAATAGCTCGCATCTTAGCAAATGCTATGCAAAGCCGGAGGGCGGCGGCTATATCTGGCATACGACAGGATCAGGCAAAACACTAACTAGCTTTAAGGCAGCGAGGCTCGCTACTCAGCTTGATTTTATAGATAAAGTCTTTTTCGTAGTAGATCGCAAGGATCTAGACTATCAGACGATGAAGGAGTATCAAAAATTTCAAAAAGATAGTGTAAACGGCTCCGCAAGCTGCGCCGAACTAAAACGAAACACGGAAAAAGAGGATGGTAAAATAATCGTAACGACCATACAAAAGCTAAATAATCTGATGAAAAGCGAAAGCGAGCTGGCAGTATATCAAAAGGAGGTCGTTTTTATATTTGACGAGTGCCATCGCTCGCAGTTTGGCGAGGCACAGAAAAATTTAAAGAAAAAATTTAAGCGATTTTTCCAGTTCGGTTTTACTGGTACGCCTATATTTCCGCAAAATGCGTTAGGAGCGGAGACGACGCAAAGCGTATTTGGAAGCGAGCTCCACTCGTATATATTAACCGATGCCGTACGAGACGAAAAAGTGCTTAAATTTAAGGTTGATTATAACGACGTAAGGCCTAAATTTAGAGAATTTGAGACTGAAAAAGATGAGCTAAAACTAAGCGCTGCGGAGAGTAAAGAGGCGTTTTTGAACCCTGATCGTATAAAAGAGATTTCGCAGTATATCCTGGATCGTTTCAAGCAAAAAACGCACCGACTAAACGCAAGCGGTAAAGGCTTTAATGCTATGTTTGCAGTAAGCTCTATCGAGGCTGCGAGAGCTTACTATGAGGCGTTTAAAAATTTACAAAAAGATAAAGAGCGACTGCTAAAAGTAGCGACGATTTTTTCATTTTCGCAAAATGAGGAGCAGGGTGCCGTAGGTGAGATAGCAGACGAAAATTTTGAGCCAGAGACGATGGATATGAGCTCAAAAGAATTTTTAAATGTGGCTATAAAAGATTATAACGCCTATTTTAGGATGAATTTTAGCATCGAGGGTAGGTCGTTTCAGGACTATTACCGTGACTTGAGCGAACGCATGAAAAAGCAGGAGATCGACCTGCTTGTAGTCGTGGGCATGTTTTTAACAGGATTTGATGCGCCTACCTTAAATACGTTATTTGTAGATAAAAATTTACGTTATCACGGTTTGATACAGGCGTTTTCTCGTACAAATAGAATTTTAGATACCACTAAGACATTCGGTAATATCGTGACGTTTAGAGACTTGCAGCAAGCTACGATCGATGCCATCACGCTTTTTGGTAAAAATAGTACCAAAAACGTGATACTGGAAAAGAGCTACAAAGAATATATGCAGGGCTTTACCGATGCTGCTACCGGCGAGGCCAGACGAGGATTTCTAGAAGTTGCGAGCGAGCTTGAGACGCGCTTCTCAGATCCTAGCGCAATAGAAACGCAAAAGGATAAAAAGGATTTTGTTAAGCTTTTTGGTGAGTATCTTCGCGTAGAAAATACTCTGCAAAACTATGATGAATTTGCAGCATTACAGGTTTTACAGGAGATAAATTTAGATGACGAGAACGCAGTGCGTGAATTTAAAGAAAAATTTTATCTAAGCGAAGAGGACTTGCAGACAATGCAAGGTATAAAAGTGCCTAGCGTGAGAGCACTTCAAGACTACCGCTCTACCTACAACGATATAAGAGACTGGCTAAGAAAAGAAAGAGCGGGCGAGCAAAAAGAAGTACAAAAAATAGACTGGGACGACGTTGTCTTTGAGATTGACCTACTCAAGTCGCAGGAGATAAATTTAGATTACATTCTAGAATTGATATTTGAGCATAACAAAAAGATCAAAGATAAAGTTGCGCTCGCTGAGGAGATCCGTAGTATCATACGCGCTAGCCTAGAAAATCGCTCAAAAGAGGGACTGATAGTGGACTTTATAAATAATACCGATTTGGACGAGTTAAAAGATAGAGCCGGCGTCGTGGAGGCATTTTTTAAATTTGCAAAAGGCGAGATGTCACACGAAGCAAAAGAGTTAATCGAATCGTTAAATTTAAATGAAAATGCTGCAAAAAGGTATATTAGCGCGTCGTTAAAACGCGGATATGCTAGCGAAAGCGGAACTGATTTAAACGAAATTTTACCTAAAATGAGTCCGCTAAATCCGAAGTATCTGAGCGCAAAGCAAAATGTTTTTGAGAAAATCGCCTTTTTTGTGGATAAATTTAAGGAAGTCGGCATTGAGGTTTAAGGTGATTTTTGGTTCAAATTTGCAGCATTAAGATGTCAGTAAAACCAGTATAAATTTAATCGCTTTGCAGCTTTCTCTTATTTTTTTCATTTTAAATTTGAACCCTTTCGAGCTAAATTTGCCGTAAAATTTGACTATAATTTCGCAAAGGACAAATCATGCAAGAGTGGGCTTTATGGGCGCTGGCTTCGGCGGTTTTTGCCGCGCTTACGGCGATTTTCGCCAAGGTCGGGCTTGAGGGTATAGACTCAAATTTCGCGACTTTTATCAGGACGCTCGTTATCGCTGCGGCGCTGGTTTTGTTTCTCACATATGCTAAAAAGTGGCAGCCGCTTGGCGAGCTAAGCGCGCGAAACTGGCTGTTTTTGACGCTTAGTGGACTGGCTACGGGCGCGTCGTGGCTGGCGTATTTTAAAGCGCTTCAGATGGGCTCCGCGTCGCAGGTAGCGCCCATAGATAAGCTCAGCCTCGTTTTAGTCGTTATATTTGCTGTTATATTTTTGGGCGAGCGCCCGAGCTTTAGAGAGTGGATCGGTATCGCGATGATTGCTAGCGGGGTATTTACGCTAGTTTTTACAGATAAATAGCTTACGCGTAAATTTGATTTGAGTTAAATTCGCTAAAATCGGCGAGCATGAAAGCTCGCGTCAAATTTGTGCTCATCAATCACAAATTTGATATATGCACATTGTCAAATTTCAACCGCAAAAATACAAGCTATCAAATTTATCCCTTAAATTTCGCTTCATGCTCCAAAAGCCAAATTTTAGTCGCTAGCCCTTCGCCGCCGCTGTATCCGCCAAGGCCGTTTGAGGCGACTACTCTGTGGCAAGGCACGATGATGGGGATTTTGTTTTTTGCGTTTGCCGAGCCTGCCGCGCGAAACGCCTTCGGCCGCCCAGCCATCGCTGCAAGCTGTGCGTACGTGACGCGCTGCCCGTAAGCGATCTTTTGCAGATTTTCGTAAACGCACCTCTGAAACGCCGTGCCGCCGATGTTTAGCCGCGTTTTAAAGGTTTTAAGCTCGCCTTTAAAATAACTCTCAAGCTCGCTTAAACAGAGCTTTAAATTTGCATCCGTTATGTCAGTACGAACAAAATCTCGCACGAAATTTATCTCGCAAACTCCGCTCTCATCGCCGCAAATTTCCAAAACGCCCACAGGCGAGTCAAAATACGCTTTTTGCAAAATTTACTCCTTTGGTATCAAGTAACGCAAATTTAGCGAAATTTAGTTTATATTATTATCTGTTTTTTGCTAAAATCGTATCGTTTAAAAAATGGATTAAGGAAAAAGGATGGATTTTTTCACGCAGTACGAAAAACACGTAAAAGAGCGCGAGGCACTAGGCGTGCCGCCGCTACCGCTAAACGAGGAGCAGACGAGAGAGGTTTGCGAGCTTTTAAAGCTCGAAAGCGCGCACGAGAGGGAATATCTAGGCTTACTTTCAGGACGCGTGCCGCCGATGGAGCCGGGCGGCGAAGGCGAAGTGATTATCGCCGCAAGGTTAGATGAAAATCAAAAGAGAATAAAACAGCTCGTAAATTTACTCGCAAATCGCGTAAATCCAGGCGTAGACGACGCGGCGAAGGTAAAGGCAGAGTTTTTAAACGAGATTATAAATCACGGACTTGAGATAAGCGGCCTTGATAAAATCGCCGCCGTAAATTTGCTGCGACCGATGCTTGGCGGATATAGCGTCATAGTGCTGCTTGAGAGCCTAAAAAACGCCGACGAAGCCGTAGCGCAGGGTGCCTGTAACGTGCTAAAAGAGACGATTTTCGTGCATGATTATTTTAACGACGTAGCAGAGCTTGCAAAAACCAACAAATTTGCACTAGAAGTGCTGCGCTCGTGGGCGGAAGCGGAGTGGTTTAAGGCGCGTGAGAGCCTGCCTAGGCGTATTAGAGCGGTCGTATTTAAGGTCGCTGGCGAAACCAACACCGACGATCTAAGCCCGGCTAGCGAGGCCTACACGCGCTCGGACATCCCGCTGCACGCAAATGCGATGCTGGTTAAGCGTCAGCCGGGCAGCCTAGAAATGATCGGCGAGCTTAAAAAAAGCGGGCTCGAGGTCGTCTATGCGGGCGACGTCGTGGGTACGGGCAGTAGCCGAAAGAGCGGCATAAACTCCATCCAGTGGCACCTCGGGCGCGAGATAGAGGGTGTGCCAAACAAAAAAACGGGCGGCATCGTGATAGGCACGGCGATCGCGCCGATATTTTTTAACACCGCCGAGGATAGCGGCGCGCTGCCCATAGTAGCCGACGCGAGCGCGCTAGAGACGGGCGACGTCGTGGATATCTACCCGTACGCGGGCGAGATCTTTCGCGTCGGGCGTGTAAATTTTAGCGCCGAGGGTAAATTTGACGCGGTTTCAATTTACAGCGAAGCTAAATTTGAAAATTTAAACGAAAATGCTAAGCCCCAAGGCGAGCCGGTTGCTCGTTTTACGCTTTCGCCAAATACGATATTTGACGAGATTAGGGCGGGCGGGCGCATACCGCTCATCATCGGTCGTTCGCTTTGCGCTAAGGCTAGGGCGGCGCTAAATTTGGGCGCGGAGGATATATTTGCAAAGCCTGCGCAGCCGCAAACGGACGAGAGCGAGGGCTACACGCTAGCTCAAAAGATCGTGGGTAGAGCTTGCGGTATGCGGGGGGTCAGGGCAGGGCAGTACTGTGAGCCGGCGACTCTCACCGTAGGCTCGCAGGACACTACGGGACCGATGACGCGCGACGAGATCAAGGAGCTAGCGAGTCTTGGATTTTCAGCAGATTTCGTGCTGCAGAGCTTTTGTCACACGGCGGCCTATCCAAAGCCTAGCGACCTCGAGACGCAAAGGACGCTGCCTAAATTTATGAGCTCGCGCGGCGGAGTGAGCCTGAGGCCGGGCGATGGCGTCATACACTCGTGGCTAAACCGTATGGTGTTGCCCGATACCGTGGGCACGGGCGGTGACTCTCATACGCGCTTTCCTATCGGCGTGAGCTTCCCCGCTGGTAGCGGACTGGTGGCGTTTGCGGCGGTGTCAGGGGCTATGCCGCTAAATATGCCAGAGTCCGTGCTTGTGCGATTTAGCGGACGGCTACAAAAGGGCGTGACGCTACGCGATCTAGTAAATGCGATACCCTACTACGCGATCAAGCGTGGGCTACTCACGGTCGAAAAAAAGGGCAAGAAAAACGTATTTGCGGGTAAAATTTTAGAGATCGAGGGACTAGAGGAGCTAAAAGTAGAGCAGGCATTTGAGCTAAGCGACGCCTCGGCTGAGCGCTCTGCGGCGGCCTGCGCGGTAAATTTGAGCATCGAGAGCGTCTGCGAATACGTCCGCTCAAACGTCGCTCTCATCGAGGCGATGATAGAGGCCGGGTATGAGAGCAGGGCGAGCCTGGAGCGCCGCGCGGCAAAAATGTGCGAATGGCTGGCGGCGCCAGAGTTGCTGCGAGCCGACAAAAACGCGCGCTACGCCGAAGTGATCGAGATAAATTTGGACGAGATCACTGAGCCGATCCTAGCCTGCCCGAACGACCCCGACGACGTCGCGACCCTGAGCGAAATTTTAGCCGATAGCTCGCGCCCGCACAAGATCGACGAGGTGTTTGTGGGTAGCTGCATGACCAATATCGGCCACTACCGAGCGCTCGGCGAAGCTCTGCGGGGACTTGGGGCGCTACCGACCAGGCTTTGGATCGCGCCGCCAACCAAGATGGATCAGCGGCTGCTGGAGACGGAGGGCTACTACGATATCTTTCGCGCTGTGGGTGCTCGCACGGAGGTGCCCGGCTGTTCGCTTTGTATGGGCAACCAAGCCCGCGTAAATGACGGCGCGACCGTGTTTTCGACCTCGACGCGAAATTTTGATAACCGCATGGGCATGGGTGCTCGGGTGTATCTTGGTAGCGCCGAGTTAGCGGCCGTTTGCGCCGTGCTAGGCAGGCTACCGAGCGTCTCTGAATACATGAGTATAGTGCCCCAAAAGCTTGCGGGCAAAGAGGCGCAGATATACCGCTATCTAAATTTTAACGAGATAGAAAATTTTAAAATTTAGTAAATTTGGTTGATTGGGTAAAATTTGCGGCTAAAGCGGAGCTGTTTTGCGGCCAGCTTTTTCGCAAATTTTATCTAGCCAAACGTGCGCGTTTAAATCCGTTAAATTTAACTAACCCACCTAAGCGTAAAGGTTGTTTCTTTACCCGGTTCGCTTTCGCAGGTTACGGCGATAGCATTGTTTTCGCAGGCTCTTTTTACCAAATTTAGCCCGATACCAAATCCGCCTTGGTCTTCATTAAACCGCGTGTATCGCTCGAAAATTTTATCTTGCTGCTCTTTGCTTAACCCCTCGCCGCTATTTGAGATTTTTAGCTCGCCGTCTTGCAAACTAACCGCGACGTAGCCGCCTTGGTTTGCGTATTTTGCGGCGTTGCTTAGTAGATTATCCACCGCTCGTTTTAGCTCGTAGACGTTTGCGTTTATGAGAGCGTCATTTAAATTTAACCTTAGATCAAGCCCTCGTTTAGCAAAAAATGGAGCGAAAAACTCGAGCCGTTCGTTTAAAATATCTTTCAAATTTAGCTCCTCTTTTGGTGCGCAACGCTCGGCGCCAAACGATAAATACGAAAGATCTTCGTAGGTGCGACTTAGCGTTTTGGCGGCGGTTTGGATGTTGTTTATACGCTTTAGATTTCGCTCGCTTAGGCTGCTTTTATCCGCAGTTTCTATGCTCATGAGTATCACGCTAAGGGGCGCGTTTAACTCGTGTGTGGAGTCTTTGATAAAGCGATTTAGCCCGGCGATCTTGGCGTGAAGCGGCGCTAGCGCGGTCTTTGCTAGATAAAATGCGATTATCATGATGACGCCTAAAACGATGAGCGAATTTAACGCCGTCCGCAGTCGTAGCAAATTTAGCTCGTTCGTGACGTCCTTGCCGCTTAGCGCAATCTTTGCCGTCGCTAGCTCGTCCGTACCGCCTTCGTCCATGTTTTGCAAGGCTTCAAATATCTCCACTCGGCCGTCTGCTGCGACCGCGCTGCTTTGGGCCGCGTCAAATTTAACGCAGCCCGCCTCGCCGTATAAAATTTGACCGCTTTTAGCCACGATGCAGGCTTTGACGTCTTTTTCGGCGGTAAAGCTTTTTACTGCGCCAAGCCCGTCCATGCGCGCTTTCATATAGATACCCATCTTGATCTCTTTTAGGTTTTTTATCTCGTTTGAGATGAGGGCTTCTTTTTTCATTTTATAGTCGTTCGTGAAAAAATACCCCAAAAATAGGGCGCTAGTGATGAGATAAAGCGAGAGGATTTTAGCTATAACGGCGGAGCGCTCAGACATAGATATAGCCGTCGCCGCGCCTATTTATGATCGCGTCCTTGCCTAAAATGCGGCGTAAGTTTTTGACGTAAACCCGCAGGCTCAGCTCGCTTGGCTCCTCGCCGTAGTTCCAAATTTTCTCAAATATCGTCTCTTTGCTCAGCAGCGCGTTTTTATTTTCCAAAAATAGCGCCAAAAGTTCGCTTTCTTTGTTTGAGAGGTTTACGATTTGCCCGTTTTGCCTTAGCGTTTTGGAGCTTGGATAAAATTTATATCCGTCGTTAAGCTCGATAAATTCGTCATTTACGTGAGAAAATTTGCGCTTGATTAAAATTTGAATACGAAGCAAAAGCTCTTTTAGCTCGTAGGGCTTTTTTAAGTAGTCGTCGCAACCGCTTTTGTAGCCGATCTCTAGGTCTTGTAGCGTGTTTAGCGAGGTGGTAAAGATCGCAGGTGTGTCGTCGCCAAGCCGCCTAAGTTCGCGCAAAAGGGAGAAACCGTCGCCTTTAGGCAGCTTGACGTCGAGGATGAGGATATCAAAATTTCGCTCGTAGGCGGTATCTAGAGCTGCTTTAGCATCGGCGCAAACGGTCACGTCGTAGCCTTGTTCGCTCAGATACTCGCTGATGAGTTCGCTTAGCGTCTCATCGTCCTCTACGAGCAAAATTTGCGTCATTACATCTTATCCTTTTTCATATCTTTCATGTCGTCTTTCTTTTTACCCATATCGTCTTTCATCTCTTTCATGTCGCCCTTCATTTCGTCCTTTTTTATCATCATATCGTCTTTTTTCTCCATCATGGTATCTTTTTTCTCCATCATGGTATCTTTTTTCTCCATCATATCGCCTTTCATCTCGGCGGCAAAGATAGAACCTGTAACGAACAACGCGCTAAGCGCAACTAAAGCTAATTTTTTCATAGCATCTCCTTTGGGAAAATTTATGATGGAAGTTTAGCCAAGAAACGTGAAACGAGCGTGAAATTTAAGCCATCAGGCTAAATACATACGATAAAAGCGGTAGGCTAACGAAGCTAAACGCCACTCCCACGGCTACGGCGGCGACTGCTAGCTGGCTATCAAGCTCTGCTTTCATGATCATCGCGCTTGCTAGCACCATCGGCGGCATGGCGCATTGCAAGATACCGATCATCCAAATTTGACCGAAATTTACGCCAAAAACTATCGTGACTAATATAAAAATAAAAGGCGCCAGCAGCATCTTGCCCGCGATTACCACTGCGGTTGATTTGTAGCAGCTCTTGATACTGCGAAAGCCTAGCCCGATGCCGATCGCAAAAAGAGCGACGGGGACGACGCTTTGCGCAAAAAGCGTAAGCGCGTCAAATAACACCTTTGGAAGCGGAACGCCGCGAAGCAAAAAGCCCAAAATAAGCGCAACAAACGGCGGGAATTTGATCACTTTCATAACGTTTTGCACGAGCGAAACCTTCGCCGGAGCGCCGAAAGCCAGGATAAAAGGCCCAAAAATGCTAATCGGGATCGAGGTGGCTAGCTGATCGTAAAAGATAACTTCGTTCATCGCATCCTCACCGAAAAAGCCCTTGATGATAGGCATACCCATAAATACGGTGTTTCCAAACATCCCTAGCAGCACGGCGCTCACGGTCGTGGCTTTGTTAAATTTTAAAAATTTGCACGCCAAAAATATCGCCGCAGCGCCCAGCATCGAACAGGCAAAGCCCGTGGCGATGACGTTGATAAGCGTAGTGTCGATGTTTACGTGGTAAATTTTATCGAAAATCAGTGCCGGAAGCGCGAAGCAAAGCGCGTAGTTTATGAATACGGAGGCGTTTTTTTGCTCAAAGACTTTAAATTTTTTCGCCCCGTAGCCGGAAGCGATAATGATAAAAATGGATAATAATTGCGTAAACATTTGCGTAATCCGAGTTATAAATTTTAAAAAGGCGATTATACGGCGGCTAGCATTAAAGAAAAATAAAATTTAATTGAATTACTTAACATCGCCTTAACGCATTTTTGTATATAATCTCGCGTTAAATTTAAAAAAGCGAGAAATAATGAAAAAATTTATCAAATTTATCGCGGTTTTAGCCGTGCTGGCTGGGGTCGGTTACTATTTTTACGATAAAAATTTTAACGTCCCGCAAGGCGATCAGTTTATCACCTCAAAAGCCGTTCGCGGCGAGCTGGTTAAAAGTATCGAAAGTAACGGCGAGATCTACGCTACCGAGCTAATCGACGTTGGCGCGCAGGTTGGCGGCCAGATTAAAAAACTATACGTCAAACTAGGAGACGTCGTAAAAGCAGGCGACATGATCGCTGAAATCGACTCTGCGACCCAGCAAAATAACGTAGATACTAAAAAAGCGCAGCTTGGAATTTATGAAGCGAAGTTAAATTCGGCTAAAGTCGCGCTTGAGATTTCAAAGACTAAATTTAAGCGCGAGCAAGAGCTTTTCGCCAAAAACGCGACCTCGAAAGAGGAGTTTGAAAACGCCAAAAATACCCTAGCCGCAAACGAAGCCTCGCTAAAAGAGATCGAAGCGCAAATCGTGCAGGCTAAAATCTCTCTAAACACCGCCCAGATCGACCTTGGCTACACTAAAATCACAGCTCCAAAAGGCGGCGTCGTGGTCTCCGTGCAGGTTGAAGAGGGACAAACCGTAAACTCAAACCAAACTACGCCAACTATCGTAAATATCGCCGATCTAAGCAAAGTTCAGCTAAAAATGGAGATCGCCGAGGGCGATATAACTAAAATCAAAGTAGGCTCAAGAGTCGAGTACTCAATCCTATCTGAGCCGAACCGTAAATTTCACGCCCATATTAGCTCGATTGATCCCGGTCTAACCACGCTAAGTAACGGCAAATACACCACGACTACAAGCTCGGGCTCGACCGCCTCAAGCTCGAGTAGTTCGGCGATCTACTACTACGCCAAAGCTATCGTAGATAACCCGGACGGCACGCTAAGGATCGGTATGACTACGCAAAACACAATCATCCTAGATAGCGCTAAAGACGCCGTCATCGTGCCCTCGATCGCTATCAAAAAAGAGGACGGCAAAAGCGTAGTTTACGTACTAAAAAAAGGTAAAGACGGGCTAGATACGGCCGAGCGAAGAGAGGTACAAACAGGACTAATCGATAGCCTAAAAACTCAAATTTTAAGCGGAGTAAAAGAAGGCGAGGAAGTCGTGACGAAGCGAAATTCGGCGGCTGAAATCAGCGAAATGTTTGAAAAAGAGAAAAGAAAAATGAAGTTCTAAGGCTAAGTCTTGAAAAATTTGATAGAACTTAAAAATTTAAGTAAGAAATTTAAGCTCGGCGATAATGTCTTTGATGCGCTAAAAGATGTAAATTTGAGCATAAAAAAGGGCGAGTTTATCGCTATCATCGGGCAGAGCGGCTCGGGTAAATCTACGCTCATGAATATCCTTGGCTGTCTGGATAATCCAAGCGGCGGGCAGTATCTGCTAGAAGAGCGCGACATATCTAAATTTGAAGGCGACGAGCTAGCGCGTTTGCGCAGAGAGAAATTTGGCTTTATCTTTCAGCGCTATAACCTGCTATCTACGCTTACTACTCTGCAAAACGTCGCGCTACCTAGCGTATATGCGGGCGTTTCAAAAAAAGATCGCGAGAAAAAGGCCGGCGAGCTTTTAGAAGGGCTCGGGCTTGGCGAAAAGCTGCAAAGCTTGCCCAATAAACTTAGCGGCGGACAGCAGCAGCGCGTCTCTATCGCTAGGGCGCTCATAAACGGCGGCGAGATCATCCTAGCAGACGAACCAACGGGTGCACTAGATAGTAAAAGCGGCCTCATGGTGATGGAAATTTTAACGAATTTACACAAGCAAGGCCACACGATCATCATCGTCACGCACGATCCCAATATCGCCGCATACGCAAACCGCGTCATCGAGATAAAAGACGGTAAAATTTTGAGCGATACGGTAAAAAGCGAGGAAATTTTCGCTTCCGAAAAACCGGCGCCGAAGCAAAAAAATATCTTTAGCTTTTACAAAGATCAGTTTATCGAGAGCTTTAAAATGTCGATAAATGCGATACTCAGCCACAAGCTGCGCTCGGCGCTAACGATGCTTGGCATCATCATCGGCATCACCTCGGTTATCTGCGTCGTGGCGCTTGGGCAGGGTTCGCAGGAGCAGATCCTCTCGGATATCCGCGGTATCGGCACAAACACGATCGATATCCTAAACGGCAAGGGTTTTGGCGATATGCGCTCGGAACGGGTGAGAAATTTGACCGTTAGCGACGCAACTATGCTATCTAAGCAAGACTATCTAGATAGCGTCACGCCAAACGCCTCTGCTAGCGGCACGCTCACCTATGGCAATAAATCAGCCTCGGCTACGATTAAAGGCGGTAGCGAGGAGAGCCTAAACGTCATGGGCTACAAGGTAGAGGCTGGGCGGGTATTTACCGCCCAAGAGGTCGCAGAGTCGGCGTCCGTGATCGTGATAGATCAGCCAACTAGAGAGCAGTTTTTTGCAGGCGAAGATCCGCTAGGTAAAACAGTGCTTTTTAACAAGCGCCCCTTTAAAATCATCGGCGTAGTAGCCAAAAACGACAATATGTTCGCAGACTCCAGCACCCTGCGCACGTTTTCTACATATACCGCTGTCATAAACAAACTAACCGGCGATAGGCACCTATCGTCCATCACGGTTAAGGTAAAAGATAACGTAAACGCGCAAATAGCAGAGCAAAGTCTAACGGAAATTTTAACCGCCAAGCACGGTAAAAAGGACTTTTTCACCAGAAACTCCGATACGATTAAAAAAACGATCGAGGAGACTACGAGGACTATGACGCTGCTGATTTCTTGTATCGCCTTTATCTCGCTGCTAGTGGGCGGTATCGGCGTGATGAATATCATGCTAGTCTCCGTAACCGAGCGAACCAAAGAGATAGGCATCAGGATGGCGATCGGCGCTCGCCAGGGAAATATCCTCGAGCAGTTTTTGATAGAGGCGGTACTGCTGTGTCTCATCGGCGGACTAATCGGCGTCGGTTCGGCGTTTGGTATCGGCTATCTAGCGGAAAATTTCGCACCCGATATTAAGATGATATTTTCGCAGACTTCTATCGTGGTCGCGCTCGCCGTCTCTAGCGCGATAGGCGTGATATTTGGCTATATGCCTGCTCGCAGCGCCTCAAAGCTAAATCCTATCGACGCTCTTTCAAGGGAATAAAATGAAAAAAATCTCCATAATCCTAGCCGCCTTTTTGCTCGGCGGCTGTGCAGCAACGCAGATAAACGAAAACTACGAGCAAATTTTGCTAAAAGAGGACGCAAGCGCCGATATAAGGATAAACCGCGAGTGGTGGACGGGCTACGGCGAAGCGCGCCTAAATGAGCTAATCGGCCTCGCGCTAAAAAATAATATAGACCTGGCAAAATCAGCCATAGCCGTAAATAAAGCCCTAGCTCAAGCAGGCGTCTTGCAGGCTGATCTCGTGCCTAGCTTTAACGCAAATTTAGGCGCGGAAACCGGTAAAAATATAAAAACGGGCGGCAGCTGGAGCGAGAGCTATAAAAGCGGCATCTCGCTAAGCTACGAGATCGATCTGTGGCGCAAGCTCGCAAACTCCGCAGACGCCGCCATGTGGGAGGCAAACGCGACGAAATACGACCTAGAGGCCGCTCGCCTCGCGCTCGTTAACTCCGTCGCGGACGCGTATTTTGAGGCAAAATATCAAAAAGAGAGCATAAGCCTATACGAAAAGACGCTAAAAAACTACGAAGAGCTAGAAGCCATCATAAAGGCTAAATTTGAGCTCGGCAAAGAAGAGGAGCTAAGCCTAAAGCAAGTAAAAAGCTCGGTAATCTCGGCTAAAAATAGAATTTTAAACGCGAGCAAGAGTCTTGACGCGGCAGAAAAAACGCTAAGAAACCTGCTAAACGTTAGGCCCGAGTTTGAGTTAAATTTGAGCGGAAATTTGAGTGATATCTCGTCGCAGGGCGTAAATTTAAACGTGCCGCTTTACGTTATCGGCGCGCGTCCCGACCTGCAAGCGGTGGTCTCGCGTATCAAAGAGGCGCTTTTGGGGGTTAAGGTTAGCCAAAAGAACTTCTATCCAAGCATCACGGTAGGCGCAGGGCTTAGCGGAAGCGGAGATAGTGCTAGCGAGGGGCTTAAGCTAAATTTCTTAAGCGGAAATATCGCGATAAATTTGCCGTTTTTAAACTACTCCAAGCTTAAATCAAAGCTAAAAATCTCCGAGCTTGAGTTTGAGACGATGAAGCTAAACTACGCGCAGACGCTAACGACCGCGCTAAACGAGATCGACGCCGGCTACAAAAACCTGCAAAAAGATGAAGCGGTTTTGCGAAATTTAAACGAAAATTTGCGAAATCTAAGCTCTATCAGCGACATATATAAGCTCAAATACGACTACGGCAAAACCGAGCTAAAAAACTATCTAGAGGCGCAAAATTCGCTGCTTGAAGGCAGGATTAGTGCGCTAGCACAAAAGTATAAAATTTTGCAAGATGAAATCGGTATCTATAAAGCGACGGCGGGAAAAGCGGAGTAAATTTGACTATGCCGCGCCTGATTTGCGGTTTTTTTGGGTGCGTTAAATTTGCAGCGAATTTGACGGCTAGTTAAATTTAGCTAGCCGCAAATGACCTTGCAAATTTACTCGCGTCGTTTGCCTAGAAAATAAAATAGCCCCGCTAGCGTCGCAAAAAGTGCGAGCATAAATCCAGCGACAATCGCCGTGCCGTTTTGAAAGCCGCCCAAAAACATCCCGTTCGTATTCATCCCAAAAAATCCCGTGATCAAATTTAGCGGCAAAAATAGCGCGGAAAGCAGCGTCAGGATATAGATATTTCGGTTGATTTTGTCGTTTTTTAGGCTCTGTATATGTGCGTAGATATCGTCTATCCTGGCGGCGTTTTCGCAGGCTGCGTTTTTTAGCACGCCAGCTTCGTAGACGTAGTTTTTGAGCTGTTTTTTAAGCTCGGGTCTTTCGTTTTGACAGATCGCCAGAGCCTCGTAAAAGTGCGAAATTTTATTTTGAAATTTGCGTATTTCGTATTTTAAGACCGCGTGCTTTTTGATAAATTTAGTAAAATCCCTCTTGCCCGCGTAAATTTTCTCATAGCTTTCAAGCTGGGCGGAGTGCTCGGCGATCTTGGCGCGAAACTCGCTCGTTATCTTTTTTACGACGTGGATAAACTCCTCCGCGCCGCTCTTGCTGCCGTCCTGGGCGTAAATTTTATCATCTTTAAAGATAAATTTATAGTTTTGTTCGCTGCCGTCCGTCACGAGATAGACGTACTCGCACTCCTCGTCGTAAAAGTACCCAGAGATATCGCGCTCGCTCACCGTTTTGCCTTATATGCTCGGCGCGTCTTTACCGCGTTTGGCGTAGAAATTTCGCCTAAATTTTTCAAATTCGCCCGCCGTTATCGCTTCTCTCATCTGCCGCATCAAATTTAGATAATAATGCAAGTTATGCAAGCTCGCTAGTCGGAAAAACGTCAGCTCGCCCGCGCGGTATAGGTGGCTAAGGTATGCGCGCGAGTAGTTTTGGCACGCGTAGCACTCGCACTCTGGATCTATCGGAGCGCGGTCGGTGGCAAATCTCGCCGATTTTATATTTATCTTACCGAAACTCGTAAATAGCGTGCCGTTGCGCGCGTTTCGCGTCGGCATCACGCAGTCAAACATATCCACGCCGCGAGCCACGTTTTCTACGAGGTCTTCGGGGGTGCCTACGCCCATGAGATAGCGCGGACGCGCCGCATCGATGTATGGCATTACGGCCTGCACGGTGTCATACATCTCTTGGTTGCTTTCGCCTACGCTAAGACCCCCGATAGCAAGCCCGTCAAAAGGCATCTCGCACAGCGCCTCGGCGCAAAATTTACGTGCCGCCTCGTCCGTGCCGCCTTGGATTATGCCGAATATATTTTGCGTGAGCCCTTCGCCTTTACTTTGCTTAAATTTATGATAATCTATCGCCTCGCGCGCCCATTTTATCGTGCGTTTTATGCTTAGCTCTACGCGCTTTTTTTCGGCAGGAAGCGCTACTAGATCGTCTAGGATCATCATGATGTCGGAGTTTAGGTCGTACTGGGTATCTAGCACCGAGCGCGGCGTGAAATAGTGCGCACTGCCGTCGATGTGGCTTTTAAATTTGATACCGTTTTCGTCCGGTTTTGAGATTTTGCTTAGCGAAAAGGCCTGAAAGCCGCCGCTATCGGTTAAAAACGAGCGGTTAAATTTAGTAAAGCCGTGCAGGCCGCCAAGCTGCTTTACGACCTTACTGCCGGGGCGCAGATAGAGGTGATAGGTGTTGCCTAGGATGATTTGTGCGTCCAAAATTTGCATCATATCCACGGCGTCTAGGCTTTTAACCGCGCCGACGGTGCCAACAGGCATAAACACGGGCGTTTTGATCGTCGAGTGAGCGGTCGTTAGCGTGCCCGCGCGCGCCGCACCGTCCGTTTTATCTATACTAAAAGTCATTTTGATATAATAGTCCCTTTAAATTTGGAGTTTTAATGAAAAATATCTTGATAGTTGCGGACGGCATTGTAGCTAAATATTTCTTAGAAAGACTATTCGTAGCGCGAAATAACGCTCATCACTACACGGTCATCGCTATGGACGAGGAGATTTTGGGAGGGGAAAATTTAGAAAATTTTACCTTTTACCGCTTTGATCCGACGAGTTTTGATCGTCTTAAGCAGGTAGTTAGCGGCTATTTTAGCCAGTTTATGATAATGCTAAAAGACGGCTTTGAGACGGTTAGCGTCTATAACAATCTGCGTCAAATCAGCAAAAAAACGGAAATTTTAATGCTTGATCTATGGGGGCTAGGCGGGCTGGAGGACGACTCGCACCTAACGGTTTTAGATGGGCGAGGCATCGTGACGGCTAGGCTCATGGATTATTTGCCCGATATCCCCGTAGTAGCCGATAACGTGGGGCTTGGACAAGGCGAAATAATGGAAGTAAAAGTACCCGTAGGAAGCTCGTTTATGTACCGTCATATTAGCTCCATAACGCAGAAAAAATGGCGCATCGCGATGATTTATCGCGGCTCAAATTTCATGATCGCAAAGCCCAATTTAATGATCCTGCCCGGCGACGTTTTGCTGATAGTAGGCGAACCAAGCGTGCTTTTAAGCGTATTTAGAAGCGTAAAAAAAGAAACGGGGCAGTTTCCAAACCCGTTTGGGCATAATATTTATCTGTTTTTAGACATGAAAAAGATGGGCGAAAAGCTGTGCATAAGGCTGCTTGAGCAGAGTCTAAAACTACACGAAAAGCTAAACAACAGGCGCCTTTTCGTCAAGGTCGTAAATCCTGCGCTAAATTTAGCCTACGAAAGGCTAAAATCCGTAAACGACGAGATGGCGACGGTGATGTTTGATTATTTCGGAGGCGGAGTAGGGCAGATAAAAGACGATGTTTTTAAAAACGACGTCGGACTAGTGGTGACGGACAATAAATTTTTCGCCGCGCACAAAAGGCTGCTTTTTGAGCTAAAAAAACCAGTCGCCGCCATCGGTAAAAGCAACATCGACGAGATCAAAAAGGGCGTGGTGCTAAGTAGCGGTTTTGGCGACGAGATAGAGAGCCAATCGGCCGTCATCATGGACTGCTGCTCGCAGCTTGATATGCCGATCACGCTTTATCACTTCGGCCGAAACGGCGCAGACGAGGAGATGGAGGAGCATTTTGATAGCTTAGCTAAGATTTTTGGGCGTAAGATCGAGGTCGTGGAGGACAAAAACTCAAATCCGATTTTAAGGCTAAAAAAAGAGCGAAATTTGCTCCAGTTCGTGCCGTTTACGAAAAAGATCAGTAAAAAAGACGCGTTTGCGGCGTTTTCAAACGATATGAACCGCCTATACGCGCGCCTTAGCGACAACTATCAGATTTTTATACCGATAAATTAGGCTATTTTGGATAAAATAAAAGCGGAGAATAAGATGAAAATAGATATAAAATTTGACGGTAAGCCAGGCTACGGCGTCTATATAAACGAGCTAAAAGAGCTTAAATTTGACGCTAAAGTCGCTATCGTGACAAACGCAAAAGTAGGCGGGCTTTATCTGCAAAATTTACTCTTGCGCATAGATTGTCCGCAAAAATTTGTCATCAGCGTCCCCGACGGCGAAGAGTATAAAAATATGCAAACGATAGAGTCGATCTTAGAGCAGCTTTTTATTAGCCGCCTTGACCGCAGTAGCGTGATCATCGCGCTTGGCGGCGGAGTGGTGAGCGATATGGCGGGCTTTGCGGCGAGCATTTTTGAGCGCGGGATCAAATTTATAAACATCCCCACGACACTGCTAGCGCAAGTGGATGCTAGCGTAGGCGGAAAAACGGGCGTAAATAACAAATTCGGCAAAAATCTAATCGGCTCGTTTTATCAACCAAGCGCCGTTTACTGCGAAACCGAGTTTCTAAAGACGCTTGAAAAGCGCGAATTTGCCGCGGGGCTTGCGGAGGCTGCAAAGATGGCGATAACCTTTGACGAAAATCTATTTTCGTGGATGGGGAGCGCAGATTTGACGGATGAGGCGAATTTGCAAAATTTGATCTACCGCTGCGTGCAGATAAAGGCCGCCGCCGTAGAGGCCGACGAGCGCGAAAAGGGCGTGCGCGCGGTGCTAAACTACGGGCACACATTCGCTCACGTGATAGAAAACGAAACGAACTATAAAAAATACCTGCACGGCGAGGCGGTGGCGATCGGGATGAATATGGCTAACGCGCTAGCCGCGAAGCTAGGCCTCATGAGTGAGGAGCAAAAGGCGCGCGTGACGGAGCTGCTAGTTAAATTTGACCTGCCGATAAGCTATAAAGTGCCAAACGCAAGTAGCTTTTACGAGGCGTTTTTCCTTGATAAAAAGGCGGAAAACTCAGCGATCAAATTTATCCTGCCGCGAGGCATCGGCGACTACGAGATACGAAAAGACGTGCCGCGCGAGCTAGTGATGGACGTTTTAAGAGAGTTTGAATGAGAAAAATTTTATTTATTTTATTTTTTGCGATCTTTGCCTATGCGCTTGACGATATACCTAGCGAATTTAACGCAACCAAAGAAGCTCAGCTATCCGAGCTAAACGCGTCTTTGTCGTTTATCGAGGATGAGCTAGCCGATAACATCTGGGCGACTCGCTACTCAAACTACAACACCTTTCAAAAGCTAAGCGCGGAGCTCGATGAAATCGAAGCAGCGATAAAGAAACAGGCAAAAAATACCGAAAAAGTACTCGAGCTACAAAAAAAACAAAGTACGCTAAAAGAGCAGATCGAGCTTTTAAGAGAGTTTCAAAAAGCGCCGTTTTCTAGCATGATAACGGCTCCCGAGATAGAAATTTTACAAAAGATAACCAATCCCGTCGCCGTGATCTCGGGCTTTTCGCATATAAAGCAACTTAGAAGCGAAAAAGATGAGTATAAACGCCGACTAGACGGACTTTCTAAGACGACCGACGAGCTGGCTAGAAAAGAGCAAATTTTAGCTCAGATCGTAAATTTGAGCGACGATGCGCGCTTTCAAGCCGAGCTTGCCGAGGCTAGACAGGAGCTAGCGGAGTTTAATGCCGCGGCCGACATCGCAAAGACTACCTATGGCGTATACGAAAAGCGCGTAAACGAGGCGATAAACCGCACTAGCGAGGATATCAAGGCACAGATGAAAAAGGCGCTAGATATCGGTATATTTATCGTCGTCGTAATCGGGCTTTCGTTTTTGTTCAAATTTATCATCAAAAAGACGATAACCGACAACGAGCGCCTCTACACGGCGAATAAATTTATAAATCTCGTAAACATCACGCTCATCATCATGATTTTGCTTTTTGCCTATATCGAAAACGTGACCTATCTCGTTACGGTACTAGGTTTTGCGTCCGCGGGTATCGCGATTGCCATGAAAGATATGTTCATGAGTATGCTCGGCTGGACGGTGGTGGTTTTTGGTGGTAGTTTTCACGTCGGCGACCGTATAAAGGTGCGCAAGGACGGAGAGGACGTCGTGGGCGATATCATCGATATATCGCTGCTTAGGATGACTATTTACGAGGATGTCACGATCGTCACGGTAAACTCAAACCGCAGAGCGGGACGCATTATATTTGTGCCAAATAATTATATCTTCACCGATCTGATCGCAAACTACTCGCACCACGGCATGAAGACCGTTTGGGACGGTATAGACGTGGTTTGTAGCTTTGATTCTAACCATAAAAAAGCCGCCCACATCATCAAAGATATTGCGCGAAAATACTCCAAAGGCTACACTGAGATCGCCAAAAAGCAAATGAGCAAGCTGCGAAATCAATATAGTATCAAAAATCCAAACGTCGAGCCGCGCGTGTTTACCTTTATCGAGCCTTACGGCGTAAAAATTTCGGTCTGGTATATGGCAAACACCTTTGCCACGCTATCTTTGCGAAGTACGATAAGTGCGGAGATCATGGAGGCTATTGCCAGCCACGACGACATCGTGATCGCCTATCCTACGCAGACTATTTATATGGATAGACGCGTAAAAGCCGGCGAGTCAAAGCCGATGGGCGAAGGCAGCGAGGAGAAGCATGAAGCCTAACTCAAATTTGACCCAGCAAGAGCCTCGCCGAGAGAAGGTGTTTTTTAAAACATTCGGTTGCCGCACGAACATCTACGATACCGAGCTAATGAAAAGCTACGTCAAAGACTACGATATCGTTAGCGACGAAAACGAAGCCGACATCGTAGTAGTAAACTCATGCACGGTCACAAACTCCGCCGATAGCGGCGCGCGAAGCTACATAAACGGTATAAAAAAGCGCGGCGCTAGAGTGATACTAACGGGCTGCGGCGCGGTGAGTAAGGGTAAAGAGCTGTTTAACAAAAGCGCGGTTTTCGGCGTTATAGGCGCGAGCAAAAAAGAGGATATAAACGCGCTGCTAAAGTCGCAAGATCCGTTTTTCGAGCTGGGAAATTTAAAAAGTATCGACAAAAATATCGTAACAAACTACGAAAATCACACCAAAGCCTTTATCAAGATCCAAGAGGGCTGCGACTTTGCCTGCAGTTACTGTATCATCCCCGCCGTTCGCGGCAAGGCGCGTAGTATGGATGAGGAAGCGATCTTGCGCGAGGCTAAAATTTTAGCCTATAACGGCTATAACGAGCTAGTGCTGACGGGCACAAACATCGGCAGCTACGGCAAGGATACGGGCTCAAGTCTAGGTCGCTTGCTAGGCAGGCTCGGTAAAATAGGCGGCATAAAGCGCATAAGGCTCGGTAGTATCGAACCAAGCCAGATAGACGAGAGTTTCCGCGAAATTTTACGCGAGAGCTGGCTGGAGCGACACCTGCACATCGCGCTTCAGCACACGAGCGAGGCGATGCTGCGCATCATGAGACGGCGCAATCAAGCCTTTAGGGATTTGGAGCTCTTTTTGGAGCTTAGCGAGATGGGCTTTGCACTGGGCACCGACTACATCGTGGGGCATCCTGGCGAGAGCGAGGAGATCTGGAGCGAGGCGCTGGTAAATTTTAAAAAATTTCCGCTCACGCATTTGCACTGCTTTGCGTATTCGCCGCGCACGGGCACGCACTCGGCGGATATGAAAGTGGACGTTAGCGGCGACGTAGCGAAGGCTAGACTTAAAATTTTAAAGCAAATCGTAGCGGAAAATAATTTTAAATTTAGACAAGAGCACGCTAAAAAAGGCGGGAGCCTAAACGTACTCGTCGAGCAGCTAAACGGCGGATTTTACGAGGGTTTCGATCAGTTTTATAATAAAGTAAAAATCAAAACGGATAAGCAAATTTTAAAAGAGTGGGCGGTCATAGACAAATTTGAAGTAAAAAGCGAGGGCGACTATGCACAAATTTAAGCTAAATAAACAAAAGATCATCGTGATTTTGACGGCTATTTTGGCGGTTTTGCTAGCCGTTGCGGTAGGCAGAAGCCAGCCAAAAAGCATAATGTATGAAAGCTACGAAAAGCTGCTAGAAGGCGACATGATCGCAAGCGCGACCGTAAACGGCGGCGAGCTAGAGCTCACGACCAAGGGCGGCAACAAATACATCATCGTAAAAGACGGCGTGGATATGCGCGCTCTAGTGCAAAAAGTGCCCGTCGATCTAAAAAAAGAGACGCCCGTACTGGATGAAATTTTAGCCGTCCTGGCGCTGCTTGTTATCTGCTTTGCGGGGCTTGCGATTTATGCAAGGTTTAAAAAACAAAAACTTGCCGCACAAAGCGAAAATCAAAAAGCAAACGTCTACGAGTATGATAATATCGCCGCTAGCTCTGTGGCTCCTGCTATCTCAAACGTCAAATTTGACGACGTGGCAGGCATAAAGGACGTCAAATTTGAGCTAAGCGAGATAGTGGATTTTCTAAAAAATCCGACGAAATATAAAAAATTCGGCATCAAAATGCCAAAAGGCGTGCTGATGGTGGGGCCTCCCGGCGTTGGTAAGACGCTAGTTGCAAAGGCCGTCGCAGGCGAGGCGGGAGTGCCGTTTTTTTACCAAAGCGGCGCGAGTTTCGTGCAAATTTACGTCGGTATGGGCGCAAAACGCGTGCATGAGCTGTTTTTAAAGGCTAAAGCCTATGCACCATCCATCATCTTTATCGACGAGATCGACGCCGTGGGCAAGGTGCGCGGCGGCAACCGAAACGACGAGCGCGAAGCCACGCTAAATCAACTACTGACCGAGATGGACGGCTTTGAGGATAACTCTGGCGTCATCGTGATCGCCGCGACCAATCGCATCGAGATGATAGATGAGGCGTTGCTGCGCTCGGGGCGATTTGATAGGCGCATTTTCCTTTCTATGCCCGATTTTGCCGATAGAGTCGAGATTTTAAAGTCCTATCTAAAAGATAAAAACACGAGCGTAGAGGCGCAGGACGTGGCGCGCATTAGCGTCGGCTTTAGTGGGGCGGCTCTTTCTACGCTAGTAAATGAAGCCGCGATAAACGCGCTAAGACGCGGCGGCGAGATAATCGAATTTAGCGATTTTGAAAGCGTTTTAAACAAAGTCCTGCTCGGAAAAAAGAGGATTTTAAGCTACAACGACGAGGAAAAGCGCATCCAAGCGCTCTATCAGGGCGCAAAGGCCTTAGCGGCGTATTGGTTCGGGATAGAATTTGAAAAAATTTCGCTCGTCGAGGAGCAGTTTATGCGTCCTGAGCGAGAGATAGAGTCGCGCTCGCAGATGTTTGCGCGTATCAAGGTCTGTTTGGCGGGCATGAGCGCGCTAAAGATGGTTAAAGACGATACCTTTTCAAACTCCAACGCCGACATCCAAAAGGCTCGCGAGATAGCGCAAAACATGGTTTTTGAGTACGGAATGGGGCATCCCTTTACGCCAAGCGCAGCGGAGGCCGAGGAGCTACTGCAAGAGGCGTACGCCGAAGTAGGGACGTTTTTAGCGGGCATGAAGGCGCAGCTAGAGCGTATCAGCGAGCATATAGAGATTTTTGAGAGTATCGACAAAGACGCGCTGGGCAAAATTATCAAAGAGTATTACAACTAAATTTAAGGAGAAAATATGAAAGCAAAAATAGGCATTTTGACGCTGAGCGACCGCGCTAGCGAAGGCAAATACGACGATCTATCTGGAGCGGCGATAAAAGAGGTTTTGGATGGCTGGATAACGAGCGAGCGCGAGTATTTTTACGAGGTGATCCCCGACGAGATCGAGCTCATAAAAGAGCGCCTAAAACACATGATAGACGTGCTAGGCTGCGATCTGGTGTTAACGACGGGCGGCACGGGACCCGCTCCTCGCGACGTGACGCCTGAGGCTACTGAGGCCGTGTGCGAAAAGATGATGCCGGGCTTTGGCGAGCTAATGCGCACAGCTAGCCTAAAATACGTCCCCACAGCGATCCTATCGCGCCAAACGGCCGGTATCAGAGGGCACGCGCTCATCGTAAATTTACCCGGCCAGCCAAAGGCGATCAGAGAGTGCCTAGAGCCGGTATTTCCGTCGATACCGTACTGCATCGACCTAATCGGCGGCGCATTTATAGAGACTGATGAGAGCGTGATGAAGGTGTTTCGCCCGAAACAAAAGAAAATTTCATGATCCACGCGTGCTAAACTTTTTTGAAAATATAAATTTAAAGGCTACGAGGCTGCTTGAGGGCTATTATTCGCTCTTTTGCGGCCTATTTGTGCTTTGCGTCGGCGTTTACGGGCTCGCACTCGTTTTTAGGGTCGAATGGCTTTTATTTGCCTCTAGTGCTTTTGTCTACGCGTGCTTTGTCCTGCTTGCGTTTCGTTCGCTTTTTTGGTTTGTTTTGAGTTTGATTTTCTCGCCCGTTTTTGCTATAGTCGTACGCGAGCGTTATGATGAAAATTTGCTTTTAGACGCCGTTTTTGCGCTTATTTGGATATTTTGCTGGTTATTTTTATCGCTAGCCGTGAGTGAAAATATTTCAAAACTAGGTAACGAAATCGTATCTAAAATTTTACGTATCGCCGCACTTTTTGCCGTGATCGGCGTTTACTACGTTAGTATCGAAAACAGCCTAAATTTACAAGCTATTTTAAAAGATACCGTGACGCTTCGCATCGTGCTTATCGCCATAAATATCTACATGTTTCCTTCCCCTGTCTCTTATACACATCTCCGAGCCCACGAGACTAGCGCTCATC
>CAUUAH010000002.1:0-23960 GCA_963542985.1 uncultured Campylobacter sp.
GAGATGTGTATAAGAGACAGGGTAGGCGTCGTAGACGTTTATGCCCGTTAGCGGCGTTACTGTCGTAAAGAGCTCGAGGCAACCGCCAAGGAAAAAAATCGGCGAGAAAATGAGAAGGTTTTTTAAAAAAAATCGCGCAAATAGCTTTTTCATCGCAGAACTATAAAATTTTCTCCAAATACTATAGAAATCAAACTAAAATTTATATAAATTTAGCTATAATCGCGCTCATCATCCAACGACGCGGAGGATAAAGCGATCTGGTGGCGCTCGCGGACTTCAAATCCGATGGCGGGGCGGTTGACCGCTTCGCGGGGAGTTCGATTCTCTCATCCTCTCGCCAAAACTTCTACGTTTATTATCTTAAAACAAGCAAAATTCAGCTACAATAAGCCGTTTATATTAAATTAATTTAAGGTTTTTCTTTTGGCTAATTCATCCGCCTCTAAATTTCCTCTCGCACGCGCCGTTTTAGGCAGGATATACGTGGTGCTTTTTGCTACCGCCGTATTTCTAATATGCGCGGCTAGCTTTGGATTAAATTTAAAATTTGAAGGCGTAAAAGAGGATATTTACGCTGCGAATTCTAACTTTAAAATTTTCCTCAAAGAGCGCGCCTCAATCATAAATAACGAGCTAAGGCTCATCGAAATCTACATAGACGCGCCCGAATTTGACGCAAACGTTATTTTCGACTTCGCCGTAAAAAATAATAACGAATACATGGCCTTTTTCGTCGTAAACGAACGGGGCGAGATAGAGTTTGTCAGCGATGAAAATTTGCGCGATACGTACTCCGCCTTTTTCCTATCAAAGCCTTGGGAAAACGAGCCTGAGAATAAAATTTTAAGATCAGAGTTTATGTTTGATAAAAGTGACGTACCGACGAGACTCGTCGCAAAAAAGATGAAAAACGGCAAAATGGTGGCTACGCTCATACGCTTTACGGCGATTTACGAGGAGTTTGCGCGCGGATACGAGAGGATCGGCGTAAATTCGTTCGCGATAGATAAAAGCGGCAGAATCGTATTTCACCAAAATCCCGAGCTAGTTTTAGAGCGCAAAAACATCTTTGATCTTTACGACGTGGACGTTGATTATCTAGACAGCGATGAAGTAAAATTTGCAAATTTAGGCTCGCTAAATAGCGAGATTTATTATATCCAAAGAGTTCCCGGGATCGGTTTGGCCGTGGTTTCAAGCTATTCTATGGGTAAATTCGTAAAAGAAAATTTAATATTTTTACTAATCTGCGTCGCATTTTTGGCCGCGGGCGCTATCTTTACGATTCGATACGTCAAATTCGTCAAAAACTCCGTCATAAAGCCCGTTTTATCTATCAAAAATTTAGTCGCAAAAGCCGGCGACGGCGAGGAGATCAAGACCTACGCGAAATTCGGCTCGGTAGAGGAATTTGATCAAATCTCGGACGAGATCGTCAAATTTTATGGAGATTTCGGCGAGAAAAAGGCGAAATTTGAAGAGTACTCGCGCAAATTCGGATTTTTGTTTGAAAAAGGGCCTTTTATCTTGCTGCTAATCGACGCAAAAAGCGGCAAGATCGTCGAAGCGAGCGCGAGAGCGTGCGAGTTTTACGGATTTAGCGAGGAAGTGATAAAAAGCAAAAATTTAGCTGAGCTAAACGCGTCAAATTTGACTGATATGAAAACGCAGCAAGAAGGCGAAGGCGAAATTTATGAAACGAACCATTTTGCCGCGGGCGGCGAGATAAAACAGGTGCGCATCTACAAGCAAAACTACGAGTTACCCGGCGGCGAAAAGATCGGCTTTTGCGTCGTAAAAGACGTTACGAAGAGCAACGCTCTAAAGAAAAACGCGCAAAAGCAAAGCGAGATAGACGCTCACTCGCCGCTATTTAGCGTGGTTTGGAAGGACCGCTTTATAGGCGATATATCAAGCGTTTCGGACAATATCGAGCGCGCGCTGGGATACAAAAAAAGCGAAATACTCTCAAACGAATTTGAGTTTAAAAACATCATCCATCCAGAAGACCGAGATAGGCTCGCGAATGAATTTAACATCAAATTTAGCCTATTTAACGCGGCTTCGCTCAAAAAAGAGAACGAGTCGCTGCAGTCTTGCAGGCTGATAAGGAAAAATCTAGAGGTCATAAACTGTAGCGTATTTATCAAATTTATCTCAAAAGACGGCAGAACCGTGGACGAGGTGATTGGGTATTTTATCGAGAGCAAGCTGGCGGCGAATTTGACCGCAAAAACCGGCATGGAGATAGCGCGACTAAACGATAGCAAAGAGTACGCGTATAAAAATACGATTTTAAGCTTGTTTGCAAACGCGCAAGAAGCCGTCGCAGTAGTCGGGCTAGACGGCGTATTTTTAGACGCTAACAAAGCCTTTTGTAAGATAAGCGGCTATTCTAAAGAAGAAGCCATCGGCAAGCCGTCGAATTTACTAAAATCAGGCGTGCATGATGATAATTTTTACGCACACATGTGGAAGAGGTTGTTGAAAAAAGGCTTTTATAGCGGCGAAATTTATAATAAGCGTAAAAGTGGCGAAATTTATCTCGAGCAGCTTAGTATCGCGACCGTTTATGGCGGCTCAAAGCCTAGCTACTTCGTAGCTGCGTTTCACGAGTTGCCGTGGGTAGAGCCCGAGATAAAACAGAATGAATCAAAAGCAAAGGAGCAAGAGTGAGCGAATTTGACGCGAGCGTTTACGAGCACGAAATACCAAGTGGCACGAGGCTGTATTTCGGACAAAGCGCGAAACTAAAAAGAAAGATCGAGCGAGCGGCGAGCGAAATTTTGGAGAAAAACGGATTTCACGAGATCGTGACGCCATTTTTCTCGTATCATCAGCACCTAAGCGTGCAGCCCACGGCTCTGGTGCGCTTTAGCGATCACGAAAATCACCAAATCAGTCTGCGCGCCGATAGCACCGTGGACGTCGTGCGCATCGTTCTTAGACGCCTAAAAGATACCGAGCCTAAACGCTGGTTTTACATCCAGCCCGTTTTTAAGTATCCTAGCACCGAAATCTATCAAATCGGCGCCGAGCTAATAGGCGAGAGCGATCTGGCTACCAGCGTCAAGATCGCAAAGGAGCTTTTTGAGTCCTTTGACCTCGCGCCCGTGCTGCAAATCAGCCACATCGCGATCCCTCAGATCGTGTGCAGGCTGCTAAATTTGCCTATTTCGATATTTGAGCACGGCGAGATCGAAAAAATCCTAAATCAAAACGAGGAGTGGCTAAAAAGGCTAGCCTTCGTAAATACGGTTGCGGACATTGACGAGATTTTGCCGCTAGTGCCGAACGAGATAAAAACCGCGCTGCTTGAGATAAAAGAGCTAGCCCAAGCGGTAAAATATGAAAATTTAAGAATTGTTCCGTTATATTATTCAAAGATGAGGTATTATGACAAGCTGTTTTTTAGATTTTTAGACGGCAATGCCGTGCTAAGCGGCGGCGGAAACTACGAGATAGAAGGTATCAAAAGCAGCGGCTTTGGCGTATATACCGACGCATTAATCGAAAATTTAGATCAAAAGGAGAGAGTATGAGCAAGGCTGACGTGATAGTGGGCGTGCAGTGGGGAGACGAAGGCAAGGGCAAGATCGTAGATCTGCTAAGCGGCGGCTACGATATGGTGTGCAGGTGTCAAGGCGGGCACAACGCGGGCCACACGATCGTCGTAGAGGGCAAGAAAATCGCGCTGCATCAGGTTCCCTCAGGCATACTTCATAAAAATATAATAAACATCATCGGCAACGGCGTCGTGCTCTGCCCGGCCGAGATAATCGAAGAACTAAAGCAGTTTGGAGATGTTTCGGGACGACTATTTATCAGCGACAAGGCGCATTTAAATTTGCCTTATCACGCGCAAATCGACCAAGCCAAAGAAAAGGCCAAAGGCGCACACGCTATCGGCACGACGGGCAAGGGCATAGGGCCTGCGTATAGCGACAAGATCAGCCGTAGCGGACACCGCGTAGGAGAGCTAAAAAATCCCGAAAAGCTTTGCGACGCGATTTTGGCCGATTTTGCGGCAAATAAAGCGTTTTTAGACGTTTTGGGCGTCAAAGCGCCTGCTCGCGAGGAGCTTTTGGGCGAGCTAAAAAGCTACGAGGCGGCGCTGGGTAAATTTATCGTTGACACCACGCATATGGTTTGGGAAGCCATAGACGCGGATAAGAAAATTTTACTCGAGGGAGCGCAGGGCACGCTGCTAGACATCGATCACGGCACGTATCCTTTCGTAACTAGCTCAAACACCGTAACCGCAGGTAGCTGCAGCGGTATCGGGCTAAGCCCTAAAAACGTCGGCGAGGTAATCGGAATCATCAAGGCCTACACGACTAGAGTCGGTAACGGCGCTTTCCCGACCGAAGACATGGGCGAAGACGGAGAAAAGATACGCGATATCGGACGCGAATACGGCGCTACGACGGGCAGGCCGCGCCGTACGGGTTGGTTTGACGCGGTCGGCGTGAGATATGCAGCGAGGCTTGACGGCGTGGATAAATTTGCGCTGATGAAGCTTGACGTTTTAGACGGATTTAAAAAGGTAAAAATCTGCAAAGCCTACGAGAAAAACGGCAAGATAATCGAGTATTTTCCAAGCGACTTAGAGGGCGTAAAACCGGTCTACGAGGAGCTTGAGGGCTGGGATAAGGTAGAAGGGGCGCGTAAATTTGAGGATTTGCCTGCAAATGCAAAAGCCTTTATCAAACGCATCGAGGAGATCACGGGCGTAAAGGTCGGCATAGTATCTACTAGCCCGGAGCGCGAAGACACGATAGTCCGCTAAGATGAAAAGCAAATTTACTCAAATCGTAAATATAAAAAAGCGAAATTTAGACAAAATCGAGCTAAATTTAGCAAGAACCAGAAATGAAGCGGCGATGATAGAGGGCTTCATGGCGCAGGCCGCTGAGCAAATTTCAAAATTTGAAATGCCATCAAGCGGCTCTGCGATCGATCTGCGCGGTTCGCTGGAGCTTCTGGGCGCGATGCGGCGAGAAAAAAGTCTGCTAACCGAGCGGCTCGAGCTAATGAAAAAAAACATAGCGCACCTCGAGCGGCAGCACAAGGCGGCAAATTTGGAGTATGAAAAGATGAAATACCTGCAAACGCAGGACTTTAGCGCACAAATAGAAAAGATAAAAAAGGCCGAAGCAGCGGCTCTGGACGAGTTTGCGACGATGAATTTTACTAGGCAAAAAGAGGCGAAAGCTTGAAAAAAATTTTGATTTTACTAACTTTAAATTTATGCGTTTGGGGCGCAAACGGCGTAAATCCCCAAAGTGCGAGCCAAAGCGGCTTTAAGATTCCGGTGGACTGCGTTTCGATATTTGAAACCAGAAAAGACGAGCTAAAAAGAGAGCTTGCCAAAATAGACGAAGCAAGGCAGGCTTTGGAGGCTTTTCGTGCGAGTTCGGCGGCGCTTTTTGAGGAGCGAAACGCCAAGCTAGCCGTCAAAGAGGCCGAGATAAACGCGACTCTAACCCGCGCGCAAGAGGAAAAAAAGCAAACCGAGCAGCTGCTAAAGAAAAACGAGGAAATCGTAAAAGAGCTAAAAGCGATGACTAGCGACAAGGTCGGCGAGGCTTACGGCAAGATGAAAGACCAAGCCGCCGCCGACGTGCTAAGCGCGATGGATAGGGCGGATGCGGCTAGCATCATGTACTCGCTAAGCCCTAAAAAAATCTCCGCGATAATGGCAAAAATGGAGCCTACCGCAGCGTCTGAAATCACGCTTTTAATTAAACAAGGCCCGCCATTTATAAAAGCCGAAAAAAACGTAACGCAAGAAGTCTCTCCTACATCTCCGGACGGCCCGGCGGGAAATCTGCTAAATTTGTAAATTTGGAGCCACGGCGCTTTAAATTTATCTCGGCTCGCGTCTAAATTTGACCTCAAATTCGCCGCGGTCAAATTTAACGCTAAAGCCTAAATTTAACTAATATCCAGTCTTAAAAACGCCAAAAATACTTTTATCCGCGCGTCAAATTTATATTTAAGTTTTACTAAAAACAAACGCCCGCCAAAACAAAAACGCCGTGAGATTTTAGGTATTTCTTACCAAATTTTGGTTAAAATCAAGCCCAAAAAGAGAGGTAAAAATGCGTATAAAACTCCCACACACACCCTACATCGCGCACAAAATCGCTATTGATTTATTAAAGTCCGGATTCGTAAATTTAACGCACGGAGTAGAGCCCGTAGCGGCATGCGCGAAAGAAATTTTAGATAACGATTTACAAAAAGAAAAAGCGCTTGAAGAGCGCGTAAACGAGGTGCTCGCCGAGAACGAAGACGACATGGAGAGCATGCAAGTCGATAGAAAAAATATGTTTTGGCTCGTAAAAAAGAAACTCGCCAAAGAGTACGGCGTGATACTTACGTACGAAGACCGCTTTAGCAACGTCGCTCACCTAGTGCTTGAAAGCGCTTGGAAAAAGGGACTCATCGACTACACGGTCTCCGAAAACCGTATCAAAAACATCATCTACGGCTCGATCGAAGACTATCTAAAAACGTATGAAATTTTACAAGACGTGGTCATCGACAAGATCGACGGCTACAAGCGCAAACTTATCCCGGGCACCGAGGAGTACGACATCGTATTTGAGCGGCTGTACGAGGACGAGCTAAGAAAACGAGGCATGCTGTGAGAGCTTATATCTACCTTGAAAACGGCGTTTTTTTACAGGCGAAGGCCTTTGGTGCGAGCGGCACGGCTAGCGGCGAAATGGTCTTTAACACGAGCCTAACAGGCTATCAAGAGATCATGAGCGATCCTAGCTATGCCGGGCAGTTTATCGTTTTTACCATGCCAGAGATCGGCATAGTGGGCGTAAATGAGGACGATATGGAGAGCGCGAAAATCCACGCTAGCGGCGTTTTGATGAGGGATTTTAACGCTACGCCGTCAAATTTCCGCTCGCAAAAGAGCTTGGAAGAGTTTTTCAAAGAGCAAGGCAAATTTGGCGTTTACGATATCGATACGAGGTTTTTAACCAAGATACTACGCGATAACGGCGCGCTACACGCGGTGATCTCGACTGAAATTTCAGACGAAAAAGAGCTAAAAAAGCTACTCGAAAACTCTCCTAGAATCTCAGAGATAAACTATGTAGCAAAGGTGAGTACCGAGCAAATTTACGCTCACGAAAAGGGCGGCTGGGATCACGCGAGCAAATCATACGCTCCGCTAAAATCAAACGGCAAAAAGATCGCCGTCATCGACTACGGCGTGAAGCGAAACATCCTAAACGAGCTTGGCGAAACCGGCCTTGAGACGCAAATTTACCCGCACGACGTGCAAGCAGACGAGCTCATCGCTAAATTTAACAAAGGCGAGATAAACGGCGTATTTCTCTCAAACGGCCCCGGCGAGCCTAAGGCTCTAAAAAACGAGATCGCGCAGATAAAAAAGCTGATCGAAGCGCGAGTACCGATTTTTGGTATTTGCCTCGGCCATCAGCTGCTTAGCAACGCGTTTGGCTTTGAGACGTACAAACTAAAATTCGGTCAGCACGGCGCAAATCACCCGGTTTTAAATTTGCAAACCAAGGCAGTCGAAATAACGGCGCAAAATCACAACTACAATGTTCCTGAGGAGATCGCGCAGGTCGCCGAGATCACGCATAGAAATCTTTTCGACGGCACGATCGAGGGCGTGAAGTACAAGGATTATCCCGTATTTTCGGTGCAGCATCACCCCGAGGCTAGCGGCGGGCCGAGCGAGAGCAAATATATCTTTAAACAATTTTTAGAAATTTTATAGTTGCTAGTCGCGGTCAAATTTGAGCAAAATTTGGGGTTAAATTTGCGAGTCAAATTTAACTCTAGCGCGGCTAAAAATCGCAAATGAAATCTATCGGTCAAATTTGATGAGCGGTGCGGAGTTTGTTTCGATTTTAAGCGTCGCGGCGCTTAGCTCGGTAGGCCACTGCGTGGGTATGTGCGGCGGTTTTGCTATCGTGTTGGCACGGTTTTTGAACGGCAAAGGTAAAATTTTTAGTGCGGCGATGATAGCAGGGTACAACCTAGCTAGAATTTGCGCTTATATGCTACTTGGCTTTATTTTCGGGTCGCTTGGCGGCGTTTTTACGCTATCTCTTGCGGCGCGAGGCTATCTGTTTTTTGCTATCGGCGTTTTTATGGCGGTTTTGGGCGTCGCGCTCATCAGGCGCGGAGCGTTGTTAAATTTCATCGAGAAAAACGCATTTTTATCCAAAATTTTAAACGAAAAAATGAAAGCTGCAATCTCTAAAAATAGCGTGCTCAGGTTTTTGACGCTCGGGTTTTTAAACGGACTGCTGCCGTGCGGAGTGGTTTATTATTTTTTAGCTTTAGCCGTAGCTAGCGGCAGCGGGACAAAGGGCGCGGCGATAACGGCTACGTTTGGAGCGGTTAGCTTTTTTGCGATGAGTTTTTATGCGCTGGTTTTAAAGGCCGTGAGTGAAAAATTTAAAAAACACGCGCTAAATTTAAGCGGCGCGGCGATAATAATTTACGGAATTTATCTATCTTTTATAGGATTTACGGCGAGCAATGGATAACATCAAAGCAAGATTTAGACAATATCAAGAGGCTATCGAGACCAGCAACATCGTCTCAAAGACCGACACAAACGGCACTATCACCTTCGTAAACGACGAGTTTTGCAAGATGTCGGGCTTTACGCGCGAGGAGCTAATCGGCGCAAATCACAACATCGTGCGCCATCCCGAGGTGCCAAAAGAGGTTTTTGCGCGGCTTTGGGATACGATTTTGGCCAAAAAAGTGCACAAAGGTACGATAAGAACCGCACCAAGGACGGCCGCGACGTCTATCTAAACACGACCATCATACCGATTTTAAATTTAAGCGGCGAGATCGAGGAGTTTCTTGCGATCAGGTATGACGTGACGGATGTGATAAATTTAAACAACGAGCTAGAAAAGACAAAAAAAGAGCTGTTAAATTTAAATGAAAATCTCGAAAACAGGGTCGCCGAGCAGACGGCGGAGCTCGTAAATTTAAATCAAAATCTAGAAAATTTGGTAAAGGCAGAGATCAAGAAAAACGAGGAAAAGACCAAAATGCTCTTTTTGCAGTCGCGTCTAGCCTCGATGGGTGAGATGATCGCAAACATCGCTCATCAGTGGCGCCAACCGCTAAACGAGCTTAGTATCACGCTTTTTAAACTAAAAGAGAGCGTGAAGACAAACGAGAAATTTGAAGCCGGCTACGAGCACGCAAAACGCGTGATAAAGGGCATGTCGCAGACGATCGAGGATTTTAGAAACTTCTTTAGCGTCGAGCGCGAAAGAGAGCTTTTCTTGCCCTCGTCTGCGGTAGAAAACGCGCTAAAGATGGTACAAGGAACCTACGAAAAAGAGGGCATAGACGTAAATTTGGAGCTAAAAAGCGAGGGTCAAATTTACGGCTTTGAGTCGCAGCTTTGTCAGGCCGTGATTATCCTGCTTTCTAACGCCAAAGATGCGCTGGCAAATAAAAAAGACGATAAAAAAGTAACGCTAACGTTAGAAACAAAGGATAAATTTGCTATCATAAGAGTAACGGATAACGCCGGCGGTATAAAAGATGAGATAATGGATAAGATTTTTGAGCCGTATTTTACCACGAAGCACCCGAGCGCAGGCACGGGTATCGGATTATATATGCTAAAAAGCATAGCCAAAAATCACGGCGGAAGCGCCGGCGCTAAAAACGTAAAATTTGGAGCGGAATTTGAGATAAAGCTGCCGCTAAAGGATGAAAAATGAAAAATTTTAAAGAGCTAACGCTACTGCTAGTCGAGGACGAGGATAGTATAAGGGAGTCGATGCAGGAGGTTTTTGGCGGCGTATTTCAAAAGGTTATATCGGCCTCAAACGGCGACGAAGGTCTTAAGAAATTTAAAAAATTTAGCCCCGATATCGTGATAGCCGACATCATGATGCCTATCATGGACGGGCTTGAGATGTCAAGGCAGATAAAAGAATTCTCAAAAAACACGCCCGTAGTGATACTAAGCGCGTATAGCGAAAAGGAAAAGCTGCTAAAAGCTATCGACGTGGGCATCGATAAATACGTCATCAAGCCTATCGACATGGACGAGCTTTTCGCCCTGCTGGAGCAGATCGTAAAAACCAAAATCATAGGCGCCGATATCATCGAGATTTCTGGCGGATATTCGTTTAACCAAACCAAAAAAGTGCTCGTAAAAAACGGCGTCGAGATCGCGCTAACCAAAAAAGAGCTGGCCTTTATCTCGCTTTTAGTTAAACGCATAGGTACGCTCGTTCTAACCGAAGAGATCAGAAACGTGGTGTGGTTTGGCGAAAAGGTAAACGATCCAGCCGTTAGAACATTTATCAAGCGAATACGCGATAAAGTAGGTGCCGGTCTCATCAAAAATTCGCCCGGCCTAGGCTATAAAATCGAGCTAAAAAAGTAAAGTTTAAAGTAGCGTAAATTTAAAACGATTAAGCGATTTTGCGGTTAAATTTTAGTAAAATAACATTTTCGTAATAAAATAAACAAAGGAGGATATCGATGCGACTAGACAGGGCGCTAAGCTACGACTACACGGTCGCCAAGTATTTTATGTTCGCGACGATACTGTTTGGGATAGTCGGCATGGGTATAGGCGTGCTGATAGCCTTTCAGATGGCATATCCCGATCTAAACTATCTCGCGGGCGAATACGGCACCTTTAGCCGCCTAAGACCGCTTCACACGGCGGGCGTGATATTTGGATTCATGCTCTCTGGCGTATTTGCGACGTGGTACTATATCGGACAAAGGGTTTTAAAGGTCTCGATGAGCGAGTCGCCGTTTTTGATGGCGGTTGGCAAACTGCACTTTTGGATATATATGCTGGTTATGGCAGGCGGCGTGTTTAGCCTCTTTGCAGGCTTTAGCACGTCAAAAGAGTACGCCGAGCTAGAGTGGCCGCTAGATATCGGGGTGGTCGTGCTTTGGGTGCTTTGGGGCGTTAGTATATTCGGCCTCATCGGTATCCGCCGCGAGAGGACGCTTTATATCTCGGTTTGGTATTTTATCGCGACGTTTCTTGGTATCGCGATGCTTTATCTGTTTAACAACATGGCCGTACCGACCAAGCTGGTTTCAGGATACGGCGACTGGTGGCACTCGGTCTCGATGTATGCCGGAGCCAACGACGCGCTGGTGCAGTGGTGGTACGGACATAACGCCGTGGCGTTTGTATTTACCGTGCCGATAATCGCTCAAATTTACTACTTTCTCCCTAAAGAGAGCGGACAGCCGATATTTTCTTACAAGCTTTCGATTTTCTCGTTTTGGAGCCTAATGTTCCTTTATCTTTGGGCTGGCGGACACCATCTGATATACTCCGCTGTACCTGACTGGATGCAGACGATGGGCTCGGTGTTTTCGGTGGTTTTGATACTGCCGTCTTGGGGTTCAGCTATAAATATGCTTCTAACGATGCGCGGCGAGTGGCAGCAACTTAGAGAAAATCCTCTTATCAAATTTATGATTTTAGGCTCGACGTTTTATATGTTTTCGACTCTTGAGGGGCCGATTTTAGCGATCAAATCAGTAAACGCCCTCGCGCACTTTACCGACTGGGTGCCTGGACACGTGCACGACGGTACGCTAGGCTGGGTCGGCTTTATGACGATGGCGGCGCTTTATCACATGACGCCTCGAGTGTTTAAACGCGAAATTTACTCGAAATCCTTGATGGAAATTCAGTTTTGGATACAGACTATCGGCATCGTGCTTTATTTTTCATCGATGTGGTTCGCGGGCATCACTCAAGGTATGATGTGGCGCGCGACCGACGAATACGGAAATTTAGCCTACTCGTTTATCGATACGGTGATAAACATAGTGCCGTATTACTGGATCAGAGCCGTTGGCGGACTACTTTATCTGCTAGGATTTTTCATCTTTGTTTATAATATCTACAAGAGTTTTGGCGCCAAAGCGCTCGAAAAAGAGCCGCTAAGCGCAAGTCCTGCGGGCGTAAAGGAGGTTGCTAATGTTTAGTTGGTTAGAGAAAAATCCCTTCTTTTTCGCGGTTATGGTTTTTATATTTATCGCCTATGCGGGCGTGATTGAGATCTTGCCTGATTTTGCCAACAGAGCTAGGCCGCTTGAGGGAACCAAGCCGCCGACAGTTTTACAACTTGCGGGCAAACACGTATATATGAAAGATAGCTGTAACGCCTGCCATACGCAGCAAATTCGCCCTTTTAAGGCCGAGACCGATAGATACGGCATGTATTCGCTTAGCGGCGAGTATGCGTTTGACCGTCCGCATCTTTGGGGATCAAAGAGAACCGGCCCCGACCTTTGGCGCGTGGGTAACTACCGCACTACCGACTGGCACGAAAATCACATGAAAGATCCGACCTCCGTGGTACCCGGTTCTATAATGCCTGCTTATAAGCATCACTTTAGCAATAACGCCGACATCGAGACGGCATACGGCGAAGCGGTAACGACGAAAAAGGTATTTGGCGCACCGTACGACGTAGAGGGCATGCCAAGCCTAGGCACCTACGAGCAGGCACAAGCAGCCGCCAAAGAAGAAGCCGCCGCTATAGTTGAAGAGATGAAAGATGAAGAGGTCAAAAAGGCCTTTGAGCGCGGAGAGATCCGCGAGATAGTGGCGCTCATCGCCTATCTAAATAGCTTAAAATAGGCAAATTTATGGACGCGCAAACTCTAAGAGAGCTCCAAGGATACGGAGCTTTTATCTTTCTAGCCGTATGCGCCGCGCTTCTTTACGGATACTATTTTCATCTATATAGATCCGAAAAGAGCGGCAGGCGAGACTACGAAAGATACTCCGACCTCGCCCTAAAAGACGGTATCGACGAGGAAATTTTAGAGTCTGCATCCATAGAGCAAAACGCTAAAAAGGAAAAATAATGCAATGGTTTAATTTAGAAGATAACGTAAATTTACTGGGGCTTATCGGAGCTATTGCCATCGTTTTAGCCACGGTTTTCGTCGTAAGCCGCTTGGTCGGGCAGATGAAGGTAGCAAAACCTAAGGCCGAGCTAAGCGAGCATAGCTGGGACGGCATAGGCGAGTACAAAAATCCCGTACCGCTGGGCTGGGCGATAGTTTATGCGATATGCATCGTCTGGGCCTTGTGGTATATGATCGCCGGCTATCCGGTAAACTCCTACTCGCAAATCGGCGAATACAACGAAGAAGTCGCCGCCGCAAACGCTAAATTTGAAAAGAGTTTCGCAAATCCAGACGCCAAGACGCTTCACGCGATGGGCGAGAGCGTGTTTTTGGTGCAGTGTTCCTCCTGCCACGGCATAACGGGCGACGGTATAAACGGCAAGGCCGCAGACCTTTCCAAATGGGGTAGCGAAGAGGGGATATTTGATACGATAATGAACGGCTCAAAAGGCCTTGAGTATCCGATGGGCGAGATGCCTGCGGGTATGGCGGACGAAGAGGGCGCAAAAGCGATCGCGGCCTACATCGCTAAGGAAATTTCGGGTATAAAAAAGACTAAAAACGAAAATTTGGTAGAAACGGGCAAGGAGCTTTTTGCGACCTGCGCAGCCTGCCACGGCGAGGACGGCAAAGGCATGGAGGGTAACTCTCCTGATCTATCTAAATACGGCACGGCCGAGTTTGTCGAGGACGTGTTGCAGCGCGGTAAAAAGGGCGCTATCGGTACGATGCCTAAATTTAGCGACGGCAGGCTAAACGCCTTGCAGCAAAAAGTCGTCGGCGAGTACGTCATCTCGCTTTCTAAAGGAGAATAAATGGAAAACACGAATCGAAATGTTTTCGGTCTACACGGAGTGACCGGGCTACTCATCGCGACCGGACTGCTGCTAGCGATCCTGGCGGCACTCACGTACTACGCGATCAAGCTGCAGCAAGAAGTCGCGCAAAAGCCTTACTCGCTAAACGCCTCCGAGCTAAAGATGAAAAGCGCGGATAACGCCAAGCAAGTGCGCGTGAAGGAGTAAATATGCAAGCGATTTTGGAAAAATTTATCGTCGCCGGACTCATTGCGGCGGCGGCATTTACGGCGTGGGCGGTGCTAACGCCAAATCACCTTTTTGTGGGATGAAATTTGATAAATCAAAGAGCGCAGACCTTGTCGCTCTTTTTCAAATTTTACGTTTAAATCCTAGCGGCACGCTTTACTTTTTGCGTGAAAATGCGCGACTTGGCCGATGAAGTTTATAAATTATACTAGCTTAAATTTGACCACGCTCGCTTTTTTTCGGAGCGTTAAATTTACAAGGAGCTTTCTAAATTTAAATTTGACTGCATTTCGCCGCTTCTCTGTGCTCAAATTTGCAAATTTGACTCGCGCATTTTTTATCTTTTTGCTTTTTCTTTTTTACGGCGCGGCGACTTTGCAGGGCTCAAATTTGCCTCGCAAGATAGTCTTGGTAAATCAAAATATATTAAGCCCCGCCGTAAGCGAGAAAATCGCGGTTTTAGGCGAGGAGCTAGCGAGTAAAAGCGGCGTGTTTGCGGGAGTGGCTATTTACGAGAGCCTAGAGAGCAAAACGCTAAAAGAAGCGGCCGCCCAGCTAAATTTAACCCCGCCTTACACGCTTTTGATGCTTGCTAAGGCTGAACACAAGGTGGAAATTTTCGCCGACCCCCAGACGCTTAAGCTTTTTGATAAAGAGAAAATTTTAAGCCCGTATCCGAACTCGGGTTCGATTTTGCCGATACTAGCGTCAAAAAACGGCAAAGATATCTTTAACGCCGCCGTGCTAAACGGCTATGCCGATCTTGTCGAGCAAATCGCGGCGAGCAAAGGCGTGAGCCTGCAAAACGCGGTCGGCAGCCAAAACCGCCGCACGCTTGATGCTTTTAGGATTTTTATCTATGGCTCTATCGCTCTGGTTATTTGCGCCGCCGCGTTTAGAAAATTTAGGAGGAAAAATGGCTAAAAACTACTGGCCTCACGCTATCGTTATCTCGCTTATTTTGATAGTCGCCTCCTGCGTAGCGACCATCATTCTGGCCGTGAAAAACCCCGTGGAGATGGACGAGTTTTACTTCGAGCGCTACCAAAACGTCGATGAAAATATAAACGAGATCGAGGCTAGCCAGCGTAGATTTGACGACAAGTACGCTCTTAAATTTGAGCCCGAATTTGACGGATTAAACGGATATTTTGCGATCGCCGTCGCGCCTAAAAACGGCTCGCAAACTCCAAATTTCACGTACGAGATTTTACTAACCAGACCCGCGACGAACGAGCAAAATCAAAATTTAGACGCCAAATTTGACGGGCAAATTTTAAAAACGCAGCCCGTGACGCTCCCAAAAAAAGGCAGATGGCAAATTTTGCTAAAAATTTCCGACGCAAACGACACGGGCTTTTATAAATTTAACTTCAAAGCGCACTAGTTTTCTTTGATTTTCAGCCACTCTGGGCTATCATTTCACTAAAAAACAAAGAGCTTCTATGCAAAACTTAGACAAACTTTATATCTTTACCAACTCGCGAAAGATTCGCGAATTTAACGCGAAATTTCAAAACGAACTCGTGCCAAAGGCCATGACGATAGCGCAGTTTGAGCAAAAGGCCGTGCTGGTGCCGGGGCGCTTTGAGGCGGACGAGGCGTACGCGCTGGTGCTGATGCAGCGAGCCTGCGCGAGCGTGAGAGAGGCATCCGAGCGGCTGCGTATCCCGTCCGAGTTTTTCGCGTTTTTGAAAAACAACGACTATCTTTTCAGCTTTTTTAAGGAGCTCGCCATCAGCAAAAAAAGCGTGGCGGATCTAAAATTTAGCGACATTTACGCCGATTACGAGGAGCATTTGGGTATCCTTGAGGCTGTGCTTGCGCGCTATAAGGAGCTGCTAGCGGCCGAAAATCTATACGACGGTATCGCGCTACCTGAGATTTACCGGCTAAACGGCGGATTTGTGAGGGAATTTCGCGAGATTTATCTTGAAGTAGACGGCTTTTTGAGCGAATTTGAGTGGGAGCTGTTTAGCGAGATAGCCAAGCTAACGACGCTAAAAATCATCTTTCAAACCAGTAAATTTAACAAAAAACTGATCTCAAAACTGGCTGAAATTTCTGGCATTGAGGCGAGCGAGTTTAGCCTCTACTGCGAATTTGAGCTAAATTTGAGCTCGCGCGAGCTAAGAAAAACGGGCCCTGTGCGCAAAAATCCGCTCGTTTTAAAAAGGAGCTTTGGCGCTAGAAGCTTGCAGGCGGCCTACGCGATGGCAAAGGCTAGCGAGTTCGTCGCCGAGGGCATAAAGCCCGAAAACATCGCAGTTATCTTGCCCGACGAGAGTTTTGCCGAGATCTTGCACCTGCACGACCGCGGCAAGATGTTTAACTTCGCAATGGGCGAGAGCTTTACGCGCACGCGGTTTTTTCAAATTTTAAAGTGCATGGTAACCGCGATAAACGACAAAATCCGCGTAAATTTGAGCGAGGATAACTATAAAAATTTCAACGAATTTGAGTTTAATCTGCATGAATTTGGCGTTAGCGGCGAGCTGTTTGAGAAATTTAAAAACGGCTTTGAAGCGCCTTGCTCGTTTGAGGATTTTAGGGCGCTGATGGAGGATGTTTTGGCACTTGAGAGCGACCACGCCGCCGCGCAAAAAACGCGCGAGGAGCTATTTTACGCGCAGAGTTTGGCGCGGTATTTTAGCTTTACACTGCGTCAAATTTGCGAGATATTTTTGATAAAGCTAGCCAGGCTTAGACTTGATCACGTAGGCGGCGGCAAGATCGGCGTGATGGGCGTTTTGGAGAGTCGTGGTCTAAAATTTGAGGGCGTCATAGTGCTTGATTTTAACGACGATTTAGTGCCAAAACGCAGCGTAAACGAGATGTTTTTGAGCTCGCGCGTGCGTCAAAAAGCGGGCCTCATCGGCTACGTAGACCGCGAAAATTTGCAGAGATTTTACTACGAGAGCCTAATCGGCGGCGCAAAAAAGGCGGCGATATGCTACGCGGCAAACGAGGAGAAAATCGCGTCGAGATTTCTCAGCGAATTTAACGCCGTGGATGACGTGAGATACGGCGACGAGAGCTATGCGGCGCTGTTTAACGGTGAATTTGACGCGGAGGCTGATTTTACGGGCGAGCAAAAATTTAACGGCGAATTTGGCCCGCGCCTTGACGAAAAGAACGAGGCTAAAACTAAACAAATAAAAATCGCCAAAGGGCGGAGTTTATTTGAATTTGACGAAGCGGACGGCGAGCTAAATTTAGCCGACGAATTTGACGAAAACGGGGCGCAAAACAAAATGCCGAGCCAAAACCGTCAAGCCGTAAATTTGATAAATTTCACGCGAAAAACGCCTGCAAAGCCTAAAATTTTTGAGCAGGACATCATCGTCAAGCACGATTTTTTCGCTATCCCGCTCTCTTTTAGCAGGCTAAATACCTATTTGCAGTGCCCGCGGCGGTATTATTACAGATATATTTTGAACGTAAAGCCGCCCGTAATGCCGCAAACTGCGTCTGCGGCGGACTTTGGCAACTCGCTACACAGGGCGCTTTTTGAGTATTATTCTAAATTTGAGCGATTTGACCTCGCTAAATTTGAAACAGTGCTTAGAGAGCTAAACACGCCGCCGCTAGAGCGCGAGATAACGATGATAAAGATGCAGAAATTTAAGGCCGTAGAGGACGCCAGATATGAGGCCGGATGGCGCGTGCAGGGGCTAGAAAAAGAGCTTGATAGCGTCTTTGCGGGCGTGCGCATAACGGGCAAAATCGACCGCATAGATGGGCGCGGCGGCGAGCTGGCGGTTATTGATTACAAAAGCGGAAATTTCGACGCCAAATCGCTGCAACTGCCGTTTTACGAGGCGCTCGTGGGTAGGCCTTGCGAGGGGTACTTTTACGATCTAAAAGATAATATGAATTTGGTAGCTGGCGAGGCTAGCACGGACGCGCTGGGCGAGGCGATCGAGCAGCTAAAATCCATCAACAACACGCTGATAAATTTCGGGGAGGCGAAGGGCGCGATGAGCGAATACGAAGACTATAAAATTTTAGTGAAAGGCGAGTTATGAAGCCGTTTTTGGCCCTCGAGGCGAGTGCGGGCAGCGGCAAGACCTTTGCGCTTAGCGTGCGTTTTATCGCGATTTTGCTATCAGGGGCTGACGCGCGCGAGATCACGGCGCTAACTTTTACCAAAAAAGCTGCCAACGAGATGAAAGAGCGCATCGTGCATACCTTTTTGCGGCTCGAGGAAAAGAGCGCGGAGCTAGCCGAGCTGGAGCAAATTTTGGGCGCGGATAGGGGTGAAATTTTAGCCATGCGCGACGCTAGGACGACTCATTTTTTAGAAAGCGATCTAAAAATCGGCACGTTTGACTCGTTTTTCGTCGGCATTTTACGCAGCTTTTGCCTAAATTTGGGACTAAGCGCGGATTTTGAAGTGAGCGAAAATTTAAACGAGCTGCAACGAGGCGAGTTTGTCGCGAGCGTGAGCAAGGATATGCGGCTGCTAAAGGCGCTTGCAAATTTGATAGCGACGGCCGAGCGCAGTCAGAGTAGCTTTTTTGAGAGCTTAGAGATGTTTTACGAAAATTTCGGCGAGCTAAAAAGCAGCGAAAATGCGGCATTTCCAAACGAAAGTGGAGTTGCAGAAGCGCTAAAAAATATGCGCGAATACGTCATGGCTAGAGGCGGTGGCAAAGACGCGCAAAGCGCCGTAAAAGAGGGAAGTCCTGGCGAAATTTTAGCTCGCTCTTTTATGTCGCGCACGAGCCTTGATTATCGTACGTTTTCTAAAATTTATACGCCGGAGCTCGACGAGATGTTTTTTACGCTAAAAGTGCGATTAAAACAGTATTTTGATGCGCTTGAGGAGTATAAAATCGCCGAGCTGGCTAGATTTTTAAAAATCTACAAAGAGTGCAAAATCTCGCTAAACAAAAGGCTAAATTCTCTCGCATTTAGCGATGTGACGCGCCTGGTTTACGAGCTTTTGCGAGGCGGCGAGACGGACGCGCAGATGCTTTATTTTAGGCTCGACGGGCGGATAAACCACCTTCTCATCGACGAGTTTCAAGACACCAACGTCGCGCAGTACGAGATCATGCGTCCGCTCATCGAGGAGATCGTCGCCGGATACGGACAAAACGGGCTTGGCAGCTTTTTTTACGTGGGCGACGTAAAGCAGAGCATTTACCGCTTTCGCGGCGGCAAAAAGGAGCTTTTCGGTAAGCTAATGCGAGATTTTCCGCAGATCAAGACGCAAAATTTGGAGGTAAATTATCGCAGCAAAAAGGCGCTGGTTAGATTTACGAATGCCGTATTTGCAGGCAAGATTGAAAATTTTAAACCGCAAAGAACGCCACAAAAAGATGGCGAGCGAGTAAATTTGGTAGGCCGGATGCCGTATTTTGAGGCGGAGGCGGACGATCTTGGATTCGTGCGAGTAAGCAGCGGCGATGACGTAGCGGCAGAAGCGGCGCAACAGGTTAAATTTCTGCTTGGAAAAGGTGTCTGTGAAGACGATATCACCGTGCTTTGCTGGAAAAACGACGATATAAATAAAATCGCAAATTTGCTTGAAGAAGCGGGCGTAAAAAGCGTGAGCGAGGGCGTGATGCCGCTGCTAGCGAGCAAAAACGCGCGCGCAGTAGTGGAGTACGCTAAATTTTGCCTATTTGGCGAGCTAATTTACAAGCTAAATACCGAAGCGATCCTTGACGTAAACGCCGTAAAACTAAGCGTAAATCCGCAAAAATCGGCGCTTGAGAGCCTGCACTATCTAGCGGGCAAGCTTGGCGTAGATATGAGCGACGCGGACGTTTTACGGCTGCTTGAACTGGCGCAGCCGTACTCAAATTTGACCGAGTTTATCTATAATCTTGATAGATTTGAAGCAAAATCGAGCGCAAAAAGCGGCGAGGGCGTGAAAATCATGACCGTGCATAAATCAAAGGGACTGGAGTTTGAAAACGTTATCGTGTGCGATAAAATGGGCGCCGGACGGCATGATGGGTCAAATTTCATCGCTGAATACGACGCCGACGAGGGCTCCTGGCAGGTGCGCCACAACGTCAAAAAACAGTGCATCGACGAGGGGTTTGCGAGGCTCAAAGAAAAGGCGGCGCGGCTCGAGCGCGAAGAGGACATGAATAAGCTCTACGTCGCGCTAACGCGGGCGATCAGTGGGCTAATCATCGTAAAAAAAACGGGCGCAAACGGCAGAAATCCGAGCTTTTTTGGGGCGTATGAGAGTAGCGGCGAGGTTATAGAGTATCTTGATTTGGTTGATTTTAGCTTCGGCGAACCGACGCTTAGCAAGGCGCGAAATTTGACGGTGGCGGGCAAATTTGAGCCTATTAAACTAGCTCAAATTTCAAAGCAAATCGTAGATGAAACGCCCAAAACCGAGGGTAAAAATCAAAAGGCGATTTATTTTGGCTTGGCGCTACACTATCTGCTTGAGATGGCGGAAAAATTTGACGAGGACTCTCTAAAAACGGCGCAAATTTCGATGCGAAATGCGTTTTATAAATTTTTAGATGAGGGCGAGCTGGATGAAATTTACGCTCGCGGGCTAAATTTGATAAACGAGCCTAAATTTAAGCAAATGACGCAGACAAAGCGTGCGTTTAAAGAGCAGCCCTTGCGATATGAGGGTGCGTTAAAACAGCTTGACTTGCTCTGCTTGGATGAAACCGAAATCTGCGTGATCGACTATAAAACGAGCGATAAAAATATAGATGAAAATATCGTGCAAGTGACGGAATACAAAAAAATATTGGCTCAAATTTATCCGAATTTGAGTGTAAAGGCGGCGATATTTTACGCTTTACGGGATGAAATTCGAAGCATTGATATTTAAATATAGCTTAAATTAAGCTACTTATAAGGTGCATTTGAATACAATCACGACTTAAAATTATCTAAAGGGTAAGAAAATGACGAAAATAACAAAACCAAACGAAGTGGAGCGCGAGTGGATCGTGCTTGACGCGGCAGGCAAGCGTTTTGGTAGATTGCTAACCGAGGTGGCTACGCTGCTTCGCGGTAAGCATAAACCAAATTTCACTCCGAATGTCGATTGCGGCGATTACGTTATCATAATCAACGCTTCTAAAGCCGAATTTACGGGCAACAATAAAGCCGAGCAAAAGCTTTATCACCGCCATTCAGGATATTTCGGTAGCACTAAAAGCGAGAAGTTCGGCGAGCTTTTGGCTGACAAACCTGAAAAACTGTTCAAGCTAGCCGTTCGCGGAATGCTTCCAAAAACAAAACTCGGCAGAGAGATGATAAAAAAACTAAAAGTTTACGCCGGCAGCGAGCATCCGCACACGGCTCAAATAGCTAAAAAAGAAGGAAAATAATCATGGCGAAAGTTTATGCAACCGGTAAAAGAAAAACTGCCGTAGCAAAAGTCTGGCTAAAACCGGGCAGCGGTAAAATTTTAGTAAACGGACTTGATCTAAACACTTGGCTAGGCGGACACGAGGCTATCAAGCTAAAAGTGGTTCAACCTCTACTTTTAACAAAACAAGAGAGCTCTGTAGACGTAACTGCAACTACTCTAGGCGGCGGATACTCTGCTCAGGCTGAGGCGCTAAGACACGGCATTTCAAGAGCATTGGCTCTATTTGATACCGACTTTAGAGCAACTTTAAAACCAAAAGGTCTACTAACTCGCGACTCACGCGTGGTAGAGCGTAAGAAATTCGGTAGAAGAAAAGCTAGAAGAAGCCCGCAATTCTCTAAACGCTAATAGTTTTGAGAGCGGTGCGAATTTGAGGTGCATTGATATTTGCGGTTGTTTTTTTATAAACTTGCAGATATCAAATGTCAAAACGAAATTTATAATTTTTGTGTTATCATTGAAACATACATTTCACTTGAAAGGATTTTCTATGAGAAAGATTGCTATTGCTTTAGTTGCTGCTACAGCTCTTTTTGCTGCTGATTCAGCTTACAAATATGAATTAACTCCAACCATTGGCGGAGTTCATCCTGAGGGTAACCTTGGAATGAATGATCAAGCTGCTATCGGTTTAAGACTCGGTAGAAACCTTGAGAATTTCTTCATCAACCAAGTAGAGCTAGGTTTTAGCCATGCAGATAAGGTTAGAGAGTACGGCGTAAAAGGCAAAGCTACTAGATATTTCGTAAATGCTATCAAAGATTTCGGTATCACTGACAATCTTTCACTTTATGGATTACTAGGTGCTGGATATGAGGATGTTTCAAAAAGATTCGTTAAAAACGATGACGGCGGCTTCGGTCAATACGGTCTTGGCCTAAGATACCAAATCACCGACAACTTCGCATTGCGTGCTGAAGCTGTAGATGCTATCAAATTTAACCACGGAGATCACAACCTGTTCTACACTCTAGGTTTTGCAGTAGGCTTTGCTCCTAAAAACGCTCCTGTGGTTGCAGAAGCTCCAAAGGTTGAGGCAGCTCCTGCTCCTGTAAGTCTTGACGATGACAATGACGGCGTTTTAAACGATGTTGATCAATGCCCAAATACACCGGCAGGCGTAGTAGTTGATGAAACTGGATGCGAGAAGGTTATCGTTCTTAGAGATATCGGCGTAAACTTCGCATTCGATAGCTACAAAATAACTCCAAAATATCTTGAGGAGATCAAAAAAGTAGCTAACTTTATGGGCGAAAACCCAGGCTACCGCGTAGTTCTAAGCGGACATACAGATAGCGTAGGTGCTGAGGCGTACAACCAAAAACTATCTGAAAAAAGAGCAAACGCAGTTGCTAAAGCTCTTGAAGAGCTTGGCGTAAGCACAGACAAGATCACATCTATAGGATATGGCGAGCTTAAACCTATCGCTTCAAACAAAACAAAAGAAGGACGCGCTGAAAATAGACGCGTTGAAGCTAGATTTAACAAATAATTAGCCTAGCTTAAAATGCATGGACGAGATTAAATTCGAACTTATTTGGTCGTTAATCTCGTCCTACTCTTTAAAAATCTTAGGCTCTATCGCGCCATCTTGCTTATCGGCAAATGGTTAGCAGCTAAAATCTCAAATCTTATATCAAAATTAATCATTTCCTCTAGGCTTGACGAAACTCTTTCGAATTTTTTACTAAATATCATTAAGACGCTTCTCATGGCTTTTGTTATCATAGCCGCGATCGCAAATTTGGGCGTCGAGACCTCTATGTTTGTTGCTGCGCTAGGTGCCATCGGTCTTGCTATCGGTATGGCGTTTAAGGATACTTTTTCAAACATCGGCGCAGGGTTTTTGATAATATTTTTTAGACCGTTTAAACTCAAGGATCATATCGAAGTCGCAGGCGTGCAAGGTGCGGTCAAAGAGATCAATATGTTTAGCACCGTTTTACGCACGACCGATCATAAAACCATTATCATCCCAAACGGACGCATCATAAGTAGCAATATAATTAACTTCTCAAAAGAGGGCACTAGACGCGTAGAGCTCGTGTTTTGCATAGATTATAAAGACGATCTAAAGCTTGCAAAAGAGATTATTTTAAGCCTAGCCGACGAAAATAAAAAGATCCTAAAAGAGCCAAAGCCGTTTGTCGGCGTCGGAAGCTTAGGCGAAAATAGCGTAAATTTGACCGCTAGATTTTGGTGCGCGAGTAGCGATTTTTCGGATGTGCAGTTTGCTATGCTAGAGAGCGTTAAGCTCGCATTTGATACTAAAGGCATCTCTATACCGTCGCCGCAGCTTAGCATCCGCTATCAAGATAAAAGACAAGACGAGCAAATTTAATTACACGGTTTTTGCGTATTTTTATACTTGCGTGCTCGCATGGTTAATAGGTTAAATTTAACCCGCAATTTCGTACTGTTAAATTTGTGTAAAATACATAACTATCAGAAATTTTGCCTGCAATATTTTAAACAGTATTCTTATTCGAAAGTCAAATTTGATATCATGGCATTTTAAGAAAAACCGTAATTTTAGTGCCTGAACTGTAATCTGTCTCTTATACACATCTCCGAGCCCACGAGACTAGCGCTCATCT
>CAUUAH010000003.1:0-23467 GCA_963542985.1 uncultured Campylobacter sp.
TTTTTTAAATGATCCGCCCACCACCGATATCTACACGCGTAATATGGGCGGCCGCGTATTTTGTTAATACGAGACAGTTAAAATCGCGGTATGAGCCAGGATACCTCGCCTTGGGGGAAAAAAAAAAAAAAAAAACACGCCGCTAGTCCTACGCCAAAATATACAAGCTGTTTGCCCGCTAGGATAGAATTTGCCTCAGAAACCAAAATGTATGATAAAATAATAATAGGAAGTATCAAAAACGGCTGAACGAAGTCAAAATGGGTTAAAATTCGCCTATCGAGTCTTATCAAAAATTTGCCTTTTTTGAGCGATTATAGCATTTTAAAGGAAACAAATCTAAAAATGACGGAAAAAGAGATCAAAATTTTAGAGGATGCGCAGACGAGGGCGGATGCTTTTTTGGCTACCGAGCTAAACGTCGCTAGAAACCAAGCGCTAAATTTGATAAAAAGCGGGTCGGTTAGCCTAAACGGCAAGCCGCTAAATAAGCCATCCGTAAAGCTAAATTTGGGCGACGTTTTGAGGATCAAATTTGAGCAAAGCGACCCTGATATGACTAAATTTGAAGCGGAATTTGAAGTACCGATCGTTTACGAGGATGAGGATTTGCTCGTGCTAAATAAACCGGCAAATTTAGTCGTCCATCCCGCTCCTAGCGTCAAGGAACCCACGCTTGTGGACTGGCTCGGGGCAAATGGATTTTTGCTATCAAATTTAAGCGGACAAAGTAGGGCAGGCATCGTGCATAGACTGGATAAGGGCACTAGCGGAGCTATCGTCGTAGCTAAAAACAATGCCGCTCACGCCGCGCTCTCAAAACAGCTAAGCGACAAAAGCATGGGGCGCATTTATCTAGCGCTAACGGATCTGCCGCTCAAGCAAAACTGCATCGTCGAGCGAGCTATCGGACGAAATCCCGCTAATCGCCTAAAAAAGGCGATCGTTCCCGACGGCCGCGCGGCAAAAAGCGCCTTTGCGAATCTACTTTTTAGCGAATTTGGCGGCCCTGTGCACAGCAACAACGCGGGCGTAAATTTGATCGCAGCAAAGCTTTTTACGGGTAGAACTCATCAGATAAGAGTGCATCTAGCTAGCCTAAACCGCCATATTTTGGGCGATGCTTTATACGGTTTTAAGAGCGAAAAGGATAAAATCGGCCGAGTGATGCTTCACGCCTACGGGCTGTATTTCACGCATCCGCGCACGGGCGGGCAAATGAGCTTCGTAGCGCCCGTCTGGGATGATTTTAGTGAAATTTTACTTAGCAAATTTAGCAAGGAGAATATAGATGAAAAGATTGATTTTATGGGGCTTAGCGAGCTCTTTGGCCATTGTGATGAGTGGATGCGTATCCTCTAGCGGGCCTGCGCAAGTAAATCCGAATTTGCCGACCGTCCAGAGCCTAAAAACCATCAGCGATATGACCGAAGTGGGCTTTGAGTGGACGCCGACTCCGACCTCAAACGTCGCGGGCTACTATCTATACCGCTCAAATCCAAACGAAAATAACGGCAAAATGAAGGTTGTAGCCGACATAAAAGACCGCTTTGCCAGCCACTATGTGGATGCAAATTTGGCTCCGGAGACGACCTACTCGTACGAGATGAGAACGTATAACGATAGCAAGCAAATTTCAGGCCCGGGCATGATCGTTAGCACCACGACCAAGCCTCTTATGGATTCTGTGCCTTTCGTTAGAGCGCTTACGAATTTACCTGAGCGCGTGAAACTCATCTGGAGACCGCATCCAGACCTTCGCGTGGCGTCTTACGTCGTCGAAAAGGCCGATATAAATAAAGAAAACTGGAGACAAATCGCCGAGGTAAAAGGCAGACTAAACGCCGAATATATCGATGATGACGTGAAGTCCGGCAGAAGCTATAAATATAGAGTTTTCGTAAAAACTACTAGCGGAACAATCTCAAAACCTAGCGAGATCGTGGACTCTACGACAAAGCAGCTACCAAGCGAAGTCGTAAATGCGCAAGCTACTCAAAACGTGCCTAAAAAGATTATTTTGACGTGGGATAGCGTGGCTAGCGACGACTTTGGCTACTATAAAATTTACAGCGCATCAAGCAAATTTATGCCTTACACCTACCTAGTGAAAACCACGTCAAATAGCTACGAGGATCTCATAAACGAAAACGGCGCGACTAGATACTATAAAATCACCATCGTCGATAAAGACGGCCTAGAGTCTAAAAAACCTAGCGAGCCTATCATCGGTATGACGCTAGGAGCTATCGACGCGCCGGTCGTATCATCTATCGTGGCCGACAGCACGGCGGTTAAGCTCACATGGAATGCCTCTGATAAGGCCAGAAGCTTTACCGTTATAAGAGACGGCGGCGGAAGCGAGCAGAAATTTACAAATATAATGGGCAATGAATTTGTCGATAACGGCGTTGCTTACGGGCAAAAATACAGCTATAAAGTGATCGCCGTAGATGAATACGGCATAAGCTCCGACGCTTCTGCAAAAGCCGAGATAACCGTCGAATAATGCCCAATTTTATAGCTAAAAACGTAAAATTTACGCCAAAAGATTGCGGCGAGATAAGCTTTTTGTGGGAGGCTCGCGGCAGGCAAGGCGTTAGCCTCGTTTATACAAAAAGCTCTAGCGAGGAGTTTTTTATCACGCTAAAAAAGCGCGAAAATGATTGGGTAGTAAAAGGCGAAAAGCTAACAAAACCTGCTAAAATAGGGCTTTTGCAAAATGCTCTGGTTAAATTTAAAGAGCTTTACTGCGATCAAATTTTAAGCGAAGCCATCGCGGTAAAAGACACGCGCCTCACGCAAAAAGACTCGGCGATCTTTAGCGTGAGCGAGTTGCTTGAGAATTTAAATCAGAGCGAATTTGATAGCAAATTTATCGAGATCGGATTTGGTTCGGGCAGGCACTTGCTATTTCAGGCGGAAAATAATCCAAATACGCTAGTCGTCGGTATCGAGGTCTACAAGCCCTCGCTCGAGCAGGTCGCAAAGCTGGCTAAAGCTAAAAATCTAAACAACGTCATGCTCGTAAACTGCGACGCGAGACTGCTTTTGTCGCTTGTGGAGTCAAATTTTATAGATAAGATTTTCTTGCATTTTCCCGTACCTTGGGACGATGCTCCTCATAGGCGCGTGGTCTCGGCGAAATTTGCTCTGGAGTGCGAGCGAACGCTAAAAGCTGGCGGTAAATTTGAGCTGCGAACCGATAGCCGCGAGTATGCGGACTTTACTTTGGCGCAAATTTTAGATCTAAGCGATGCCGACGTGCAAATTTATAAAAACCGCGATCTAAAAGTAAGCAGCAAGTACGAAGATCGCTGGAAAAGGCACCAAAAAGATATTTACGACGTTATCTTTACCTGCGAAAAGCAAAGCGAACCTAGAGCGGATCAGGGCGAGCTAAAATTTGAAAACGGCTACGACGCGAGCAAGATCGCGGCTAAATTTAGCAACCAAACGATAAAAGAGGACGATTTTTTCTTGCATTTAGAGGAAAAATACGAAAAAGAGGGCGGCGAAATTTTAGTTCGCGCGGCGTTTGGCGCATTTAACGCGCCCGAGCATTGCTATGTTTTGCTCGGCGAAAAAGGCGCGGAATATTTTATAAAAAAGCCGCTCGTTACGGCTGAAAATTTAAAGGCGCATCTTGCGTTGAAGGAGTATTTGGCGGATGCAAAAAATAATTAGCGCAAGCGGGCTTTGCCTAGGATACGAGGGCTGCGAAAAGCTCATAACGGATGCGAAATTTGACATTTACGCTAATGATTTCGTTTTTATCACTGGGCAAAGCGGTAGCGGCAAATCGACGCTTTTAAAATCTTTTTACGGCGAGATAAAGCCGAGTGCTGGCTCGCTAAACGTCTGCCTAACCGATATGATGAATCTAGGCGGGCAAAATCTGGATAAACTAAGGCAGCGCATCGGAGTAGTCTTTCAAAACTACCGCTTGATAAGCGAGTGGAATATCGAAAAAAACGTGATGCTGCCGCTAATGATAAAAGGCCTTAGCGCTAACGTTTGTAAAAATCAGGCGACCAAGCTCTTAAAGCACGTAAATTTACTCCACAGAGCGCACAAGTATCCAAACGAGCTAAGCGGCGGTGAACAGCAGCGAGCTGCGATGGCTAGAGCGCTCGCGCATAATCCAAATTTGCTACTTTGCGACGAGCCGACGGGTAGCCTCGATGAATACTCAAGCGACGTTATTTGGGGGCTTTTGCGCTCGGCGAAAGAGTTTTTGGGTACCTGCATCGTGGTGGTTACGCACAGGGTGCCAAGCTCGCTAAGGGTGCCTTATAGACATTTTGTTATAGAAGACGGACATTTGCATGAAATCCTTTAAAACTCATCTAAGCGTGATAATACCGCTCGTGGCACTGCTCGTGGGCATTCAGTTTATATTGCTAGTCGGGCGAGTGGTGGACGAGTACGAGTCCGTGATGAACAAAGACTACAGTATCATCATCGTTAGCCAAAACGAGCTAAACGCTACCGACGTAAAGCCGCTCGTTTACACGTTTGAATCCCTCGAGCCGCTTAGCTCAAAGCCCGTACTAGAGAAGCTCTCTAAAGATATTTCATCAAAAAATATCGCCGTTTTGCAAAATGCGTTGCCTAAATTTTACTCGCTAAAGCTAAATGCCTTTCCAAGCGCCCAATATATGCAAGAGATAAAGGATAAAATTTCAAAGATTAACGGCGTGAGCAGGGTTGAGACCTTTTCAAAAACGCACGATAAAATTTATAAAATCATGCAGCTGATTAAAAATATTTCGGCGATATTTTCGGGGCTAATCGGGTTAATCGGGCTTATGCTTATCGCAAAGCAGATGCGAATTTGGCTATACGAGCACAAGGAGCGCATCGAGATAATGACGCTGCTGGGCGCTCCGTCGTGGCTAAAATCGGGCGCGCTATACAAAACTGCGCTGTTTGATTCGTTTATCGCGACCGTTTTGGTGGCGGTGTTTTATATTATTTTACCGGATTTACAGCCCGTTAAAGAGGTCGCTACCGACCTAAATATAAATTTGCCAGCGATTGATCTGTTTTACGAGGGCGGAGTGCTACTGGGCGTTTCGCTTGCGATTAGCTTTTTTGCCGTTTATCTCGTGATGAGAAAAGCAAGGGCGATATGAGAAAAATTTGCGTTTTGCTGGCCGCTGCGATTTGCTTAAATGCAAGCACGGGCGAAAAGATAAAAAATCAAACGACCTATCTCGAGTCCTCAAAAGAGCTTGAAAAGCAGCTAAATAAAAAGCTAGATGACCTAGCCGGCGACATACTCGGCGGCGAAAAAAGCGTCAAGCAAACCGACGATAAGATGAAAGAGCTCATCATGCAAATAGCTCAGCTAGAAAATAGCGCCAAAAGCGCTAGCGGCGAGCTTGACGAGCTAGTAAAGCAAAACAAAGACCTCACACAAAGCCAAAAAGATATACAAAAAAGCATCGTGCGTATCATCTCGGACGAGTTTTCTTTCGATCTCATAATGCCAAAAGAGTACGAGGAGGGCGTGGATAGCATCATTGCGACCGAGATTTTAAGCAAGCTAAATTCGGTACTAAAAGATGATTTTAACGAGCTAGCTAAGCAGTACGAAAGTACGCAAAATTTGATAAAAACCCAAAACGACAAGATAGACGGGATAAAGTCGAATTTAAAAACCTTTAAATTTAAGCAAGCCGAGCTCGTTTCTCTGCAAGATAAGCAGATGAAAACGCTGGCAAATTTAAAGCGGGATAAGGAAATTTATCAAAAGCAACTCTCGCGCCTACAAACCCAACAAGACGAGATCAGAAAGACGCTAGAAGATCTAAAAATCGTAGCAAAAAGGGAGGGCGAGGAGGCTAAAAAAGCCCTGGCCGCACAAAAAGCGGCCGAAGCCAAAGCTCAAAAAAATAAGAAAGATAAAAAAGGCGAGGTAGCCGCGAGCGCGTCTGAGGGCGACGTGAAGCAGTTTGGCTCGAGCTATCAAGCGAGTCTTGTTAAAAAATACAGCGGCGAAAAGACTATTGCGCCGCTTGACGGTTTTACGGTTAAGCAAAAATTCGGCAACTACGTAGACCCCATCTATAACATCAAAATTTTTAACGAATCTGTCGTGCTAAGCGCAAATTCGGCCGATGCGAAGGTAAAGAGCGTCTTTAACGGCAAAGTGGTCTTTGCCAAAGAAACGGCGATGCTAGATAAAGTAGTCATCATCGAAAATCCAAACGGTATCCACACGATCTACGCGCACCTTAGCCAGATCGCTCCTACGGTAAAAGTGGGCGCAAAGGTACAAAAAGGCTACGTCATCGGGCGCGTGCAGCGAGATCTGACCTTTGAAGTCACGCAGAAAAACTACCACATAGACCCCCTCGAGCTAATCAGCCTAAAATAGCACTCGCGCGCCGAGATTAGCAAAATTTAAAGCAAATTTAGCTAAAATCCGAAAATTTAAGGAGATGAAAAATGGAGCGAAAAAAGCGAATTTTAGTTAAATTTTCAGGCGAGGCGCTAGCCGGCGACAGCGGCTTTGGCATAGATAACGCGGTGCTTAAATTTATCGCAAAACAGATCAAAGAGCTAGTCGAAAACGGCATCCAAGTGGGTATCGTTATCGGCGGAGGCAACATCATACGCGGCGTTAGCGCGGCTAGAGACGGCATCATAAAGCGCACTAGCGGCGATCACATGGGTATGCTAGCTACCGTGATAAACTCTATCGCAATGAGAGAAGCGCTAGAGAGCGTAGGCCTAGACGTACGCGTACAAAGTGCGATAAAGATGGAGGCTATCTGTGAGACTTTCATTGTCGGGCGCGCAAACAGACACCTCGAAAAAGGCCGCGTGGTGATATTTGCCGCAGGTACGGGTAATCCATTTTTCACCACCGACACGGCGGCTACTTTGCGCGCTATCGAGATCGGCTCGGATATGATCATCAAGGCCACTAAAGTAGACGGCGTTTACGACAAAGATCCGCATAAATTTGAAAACGCAAAACTACTAAAAGAGCTAAACTACGAGCTTGCGATGAGCGATAATATCAAAGTGATGGACGATACCGCTATCGCGCTAGCTAAGGATAATTCGCTGCCGATTTTGGTGTGCAATATGTTTAAAGATGGAAATTTGCTCAAAATCATACAAGGCGACGAGAGCGCGTTTTGCTCTATCGTGAGAAATTAAATTTAAGGAGAATAAATGAGATCTGAAGAAGTAGCGGCAAAGGCTCTAAAACTCGTCGGAGACGACAGATACATGCTCGCTCTAGCGGTAGCAAAAAGAGCCGAGGCTCTAGCTGGCGGCGCAAAAAGCTTGCTTGATATCGACGTTACTAAGATGAAATTTGCCGATATCGCCCTACGCGAGATAGCCGAGGGCAAGATAGCTTTAGAGGGCATAGTTGAAGCAGCTAAATAGCGGATTTTTACTAGAACAATTAATCGACGATATAACCGCTTGCAAGGACGTCGCTCAGGCGAGACAACTACTTAGCGAGCTGATAAATTTTACGCCGAATTTAGAGCGCGCGATCGAGTGCTGCATTATCTCGCATGCGGGGCAATTTAGAAAAAGCGGCGAACCATACGCAATACACCCTATCCTAGTGTCCTGCATCGTGGCGCACATGGGCGGGGACGAGGATATGATTATCGCCGCCTTGCTTCACGATGTGGTCGAGGATACGGATAAATCCATAGAGAGCGTGCGAGAGGACTTTGGCGAAGAGGTCGCAAAGCTGGTCGAGGGGCTAACTAAAATCGTGGCCATCAGAGAAGACAAGCTCGCAAGCTCGGAGTCAAACGAGCGTTTGGCAGCGTCTGCGATGACGTTTCGCAAGATGCTACTAATCTCCATCGAGGATGTGAGAGTGCTTGTAGTAAAGCTCTGCGATAGGCTGCACAACATGCTCACTCTGCAAGCTTTGCGTCCTGAAAAGCAAAAACGAATAGCTGAAGAGACGCTGATGGTTTACGCTCCGATCGCGCATAGGCTGGGCATTTCGTCGATCAAAAACGTACTTGAGGATCTTAGCTTTAAGTATGCTTTGCCAGAAGAGTACAAAAAAATCGACGACTACCTAACCGAGCACAAACAGCAGCTTGTGCTAAAGCTCAATGCGTTTACCGACAAAATTTTTCAAATTTTACTCAAAAACGGCTTTAGCGAAAACGACTTTGAGATACAAAAACGTATCAAACATCACTACTCGATTTACTTAAAAATGCAGCGAAAAGGCATCTCGATCGAGGAGGTGCTAGACCTGCTAGCCGCTCGCGTGCTGGTTAAAGAGCCGCAGGATTGCTATTTGGTGCTTGGAAATTTACATATAAATTTTAACCCTCTAATCTCGCGCTTCAAAGACTACGTCGCGCTTCCGAAGCAAAACGGCTACCAAACGATACACACTACGATATTTGACAACAAAAGCATCTTTGAGGTTCAAATTCGCACCTTTGATATGCATAAAACTGCAGAGTACGGCGTCGCGGCGCACTGGAAATATAAAAGCGGCGGCTTTTTAAATCCAAAACTCGACTGGTTAAGCGACATCAGTGGCATAGAAAACGGCATAGAAGAGGCAAACGAAAATCCAGAAGAACTCTATGAATACGCAAAAGACAGTCTCTACGTAGAAGACGTCGCGGTTTATTCGCCAAAGGGAGATATATTTACGCTTCCTCGCGGCGCGACGGCGCTTGATTACGCTTACGAGATACACACGCACGTAGGCTTGCACGCCAAAGAAGCCTACGTAAACCGCGTGCGAGTGCCACTACTAACGGAGCTAAAAAACGGCGATATCGTTAGCATCGTGACAGGAGATGAGCCAAAATACCGCTGCTCGTGGCTGGGGAGCGTAAAAACGGGTAAGGCTAGAGCTACGATCCGCTCGTACTGCAAGCAAAAGATAAGAGATATAAACAACATGGTCGCGATCGAAATTTTAAGCGGCATCTTTGCGGTACCTTCAACAACCATCGAGCAGTGGCTAGAGACTGAAAATTTGACCAAGAAAATTTTTAGAGCGGCGTTTGACTCGGTTTACCTGCAAGACGTGGTAAACGCACTAAAAAAATACGTAAAAAGAGACCGTCCGTTTGCCATCGCGATGACGGACAAATATAACGTCAAAAAGCAAAAATTTGAAAACATCGTGATCTACTCGAATCACAAGATAAACAGCATCGAGTTTGATTACTGCTGCAATCCAAAGCGCGGCGACGATATCGTGGGATTTAGAAACTACCACCACGTAACCGTCCATCACAAGCTTTGCGAGCGGTTTATGAAGCTAGCTGAAGAGAAAAACGAGATGATTTTCGTCAAATGGACGCGGGTCGCCCCTCATAGATTTAAGATCATATTAAGCCTAGAAAACAGACGCGGGTCGCTTGCGGAGTTTTTGACGTATATGGCGAAAATGCAAGTCGATCTCGTAACTATCAGCCTCACCGAAACTAGAGAGGCGACGGCGGACTTTTTCGAGCTAACGATCGAGCTTGGCGAAAATTTGAACGTAAACGAGATAAAAGAGCGACTAAGAGATCGCTACAAGATCATAGACTTCGTGTCGCTTGACGACGCATACGGACATTAATAAATTTAGGAGAGAAAATGGGCGAAAATTTGAGCAAAATAATGAGCGATATAAAAAAGGGCGTCGCTGAGATGATAGACGAGGAGCGCGTCGAAAATTTAGTAAAAAACTACTATGAAAAGGGCGAAAATTTCTACGTTAAAGCAGGTTTTGATCCGACGGCTCCGGATCTACACCTGGGCCACACCGTAGTGCTTCAAAAGATGGCTCTTTTGCAAAAGCACGGCGCGATAGTGCAGTTTTTGATAGGCGATTTCACGGGGCAAATCGGCGATCCAAGCGGTAAAAGCCAGACGCGTAAAAAACTAGACCGCGAGACTGTGGCGGCAAACGCCAAAACCTACGAGGAGCAAGTTTTTAAAATCCTAGACCCGCAAAAAACAAAGATAATGTTTAACTCCAAGTGGCTAAACGAGCTAGGAGCTGCGGGCATCGTGGAGCTAACTAGCACCTTTGCGGTGGCTAGGATGCTTGAGCGCGATGATTTTGAAAAAAGATATAAAAGCGGCGCCTCGATCTCGATAAGCGAATTTTTATATCCGCTGCTCCAGGGTTACGACAGCGTCGCGATGAAGTGTGATATCGAGATGGGCGGCACGGATCAGAAATTTAACCTTCTGATGGGGCGAACCTTGCAGCGAGTTTACAACGTCGGCAAAGAACAAGCCGTCATAATGATGCCGCTTTTAGAGGGTCTAGACGGCGTAAATAAAATGAGCAAGAGCCTAGGAAACTACATCGGCGTGACCGACGAGCCAAACGATATGTTTGCTAAAGTTTTAAGCGTGAGCGATGAGCTGATGTGGCGCTGGTACGAGCTTCTTAGCGAAAAAAGCACGGAAGAAATCGCAAATTTAAAAGCAGACGTAGCTAGCGGCAAAGCTCACCCAAAAGCCGTAAAAGAGGCTCTCGCGCTAGAAATCACGGCTAGATATAACGGCGAAGCGGCGGCGAAAGAGGCGAAGGCTGAATTTGACCGCGTGCACTCGCAAAATTTGATCCCGACCGAGATGGACGAGTTTGAGCTCTCAGCTCCCGTTTGGATCGTGCAGGCGCTCACTCACTGCGGACTATGCGCTAGCAGCTCTCAGGCGCGCAGAGACATTGCGGCAAACGCTGTCAGTCTAAATCAAGAAAAGATTGCCGACGAGCAGCTAAAGCTGGACGCTGGCGAATACGTCTTGCAGGTCGGCAAGCGTAAATTTGCAAAACTAAAGGTAACCTGATGCAATCCGTAAAAATCGGAAAATACGATATAAAATACCCGATAATCCAAGGCGGAATGGGGCTTGGTATCAGTTGGGATAGGCTCGCCGGAAACGTCAGCCTAGAAGGCGGTCTAGGCGTCATAAGCTCGGTAGGAACGGGCTACTACGAAGGGCGAAAATACATCACTAAAGAGCTAAACGCAAAGCCCTACGGCAGCGGAAATTTCTACTCACGAGAGGGACTAAAAGCCGTCATCGACAACGCGCGTAAAATTTGCGGCGATAGGCCTCTTGGGGTTAATATTTTGTACGCTAGCAACGACTACGAGCGTATTGTAAAAGACGCCTGCGACCACGGTATAAACGTGATCATCACCGGTGCGGGCTTGCCTACGAATTTGCCTGAATTTACCGTAGACTACCCAGACGTGGCTTTGATGCCTATCGTATCCTCGGCAAAGGCTCTAAAAATCATCTGCAAACGCTGGCAGGGGCGCTACGGCAGGCTTCCGGACGGCGTGGTGCTCGAGGGGCCTCTTAGCGGCGGGCACCAGGGATTTACCTACGAGCAGTGCATCGATTCCGCGTACAGCCTGGAAAATTTGATAACTCCAGTTAGCGAAGAGATAAAGCAGTGGGGCGATTTTCCACTGTTTGCAGCAGGCGGTATCTGGGATAAAAACGACATCGAAAAAGCGATTTCGCTAGGGGCAAATGGCGTACAGATGGGTACTCGCTTTATCGGTACGCACGAGTGCGACGCTAGCAAGGAGTTTAAGCAAGTGCTCCTTGCGGCCAAAAAAGAGGACATTGAGCTGATCAAAAGTCCTGTAGGATACCCTGCGCGCGGAGTTAGGACAAATTTAATAAACCTAGTCGATAAGCGCCAAGGGCCGAAAATCAGCTGCGTAAGTAACTGCGTAAGCCCGTGTCAGCGCGGCAAAGAGGCCAAAGAGGTAGGATACTGTATCGCGGATCGCCTCTATGACGCCTTTGAGGGGCGCAAGGAGACGGGGCTATTTTTCACGGGCGCAAACGGCTACAAGCTAAACGAGATAATAAGCGTGAAAGAACTATTTGAAAAACTGATAAATGGCGAAGATAATTAAAAATTTTTTTGTAATTTTATTTTTATTGGCGGCGGCGTTTGCGAATGACGGCTTTTTTGATAAATTTGACCGCGAATTTGACGGCGCAAACAACAAGAAAAAGACGGAATTTCATCAAGAACTACGCGTGCTGTACGTTAGATCCATCATGCATAACGGCAAGGAGCTAACCGCAAAGTCGCTGCAGCGTCTGATAAAAAGCGCAAAAGCTCTGGGGCTGGATACGAAATCGTATGAAAAAGAGCTAAAAGGCCTGCCGCAGCCAAAAGCCGCGCCTGCGCCTAAAAAAGAAAAAGAGGCGCCAAAGCCTAAGCAACCAGAAACAAAAGATCAAAAAGAGGTCAAGCAAAAATCCGCCGAGCTAAAGCAGCTCTCTGCGCCCGTAAACAAGAAAAGCTCAGCCGAGCAGGATAAGCTTACGCTGGTTTCCGTGATCAGAGGCAGCGATAGCTTGGAGCTAAAATTTAATAGACCTCTAAGCGGCAACGATATAAATAAATTTACCCTAAATCAAAAAGGCTTATATAGGGATATATACCAGTTTAAGGGCGTTTGGAGCGCTGGAACGGTAGAGAGTATAAAGGGATTTTTGGTCGATGAGGTTCGCATAAGCCAGTTTGACGCAAACACCGTTAGGGTGGTTTTTGTGAACAAATTTGAGATAAATTTAAAGCTAAGAGCCGAAGATCGGTCGCTAGTTTTTAAAAAGGCCTCGCCCACGCAGGAGCAAAAATCAGTAAAAAATGAAAATTTAAATTCCAAACAAGTAGCTGCAAAAGACAATCATCAAAAGTCGCAAGCCTTGCAAAAGCAAAACGTAGAAAAAACGATCGACCTAAAGCAGGCTCAGATACAAGCTAGGCAGATGGCTGAAAAGAAAAAGATCGAACAAGCTAAGCTAGAGCAAAAGCAAGAAGCCCAAAAAAACGCAGTCAAGACAAAGCCTGAAATAGCGCAAACGCCGCAACAGCAAAAAAACGCTCAATCGCAAGCTCAAAATCAAAAGCTCGCTCAGCAAAAGCAGGAAAAAGTTACCGCGCAGGCCAAAACGGATGCCAAAAGCACTCAAAGCACCACTAAAAAAGACGAGCAAGAAATCGTGTTGGCGCCCGTAAAAACGGCAAGCACTAAAAAAATCACAAGTGCTAAAGGCAAGGTTATCGTCCTTGACGCGGGACACGGCGGCGACGATCCTGGCGCTATAAACGGCTCTCTAAAAGAAAAAAACGTCGTGCTAAGCATCGCCCAAAAGGCCGGTAAGGAGCTGCAAGGGCGCGGCTACAAGGTTTATTACACGCGTAGCAAGGATAAATTTATCAACCTTCGCGACCGCACGAAATACGCAAATGACAAGGCTGCAGACCTCTTTATTTCCATCCACGCAAATGCCGCGCCAAACAAGACAAAAGCGGCAACCATGCACGGCATAGAGACGTTTTTCCTCTCGCCGGCTCGCTCTGAGCGCAGTAAAAACGCCGCCGCGCTGGAAAACAAATCCGACATCGAGGAGATGAACTATTTTTCTAAGCAGACATTTCTAAATTTCCTTAACCGCGAGAAAATCATCGCCTCAAATAAGCTTGCCATCGACGTTCAGCGCGAAGTTTTGGCACGAGCAAAATCAGTTAGCTCAAAGGCCTCCGATGGCGGCGTTCGCGAGGCGCCTTTTTGGGTGCTAGTGGGTGCGCTGATGCCTGCGGTACTGCTCGAGGTCGGCTACATCACTCACTCAGACGAGGGCGAGCTCATAAATAACTCAAAATACCAAGATGCCCTAGCTAAGGGGCTCGCGGACGGCATAGACGTCTATTTTTCAAACCAGCAATGAAAAGCGCGCAGGTCGGTTTTAAAGACGGTATCCCTTTTAGCCCCGAATTTGACGACATTTACTTTAACGCAGACGACCCTATCGGCCAGAGCGAGTATGTTTTTAACTCCGTTTTTGACGAAATTTGGAACAAAAAGAGCGAATTTAGCCTGCTTGAAACGGGATTTGGCGCAGGGCTAAATTTCCTCTGTGCCTTTAAAAGATTTAAAAACTCGGATAAATTTTTAAATTTCGTCAGTATCGAAAAAGCACCGATCGCCAAAGATGATCTGGCTAAAATTTACGCGAATTTTAGCGAGCTAGCGGACGTTTCGGGTGAGCTTTTGGGTGCCTATCCTCCGCCTATTCGCGGATTTCATAGGTTAAATTTGGCTCCAAACGTTACGCTTACCTTGTGCTTTGGCGACGTGGCTGAGGTTTTGGATGAGCTTAGTTTTATTGCGGATACCGTTTTTATGGACGGCTTTGCGCCTGCTAAAAACGAAGCGATGTGGAGCGAGCGGGTTTGCGCTAAAATCGCAAATTTATGCGCATTGGGCGCTAGCGTTTGCACGTACTCGGCTTCGGGCGCGTTAAAAAGAGCCCTGCAAAATAGCGGTTTTGAGGTAAATTTGCTAAAAGGTTACGGCAAAAAGCGAGAGATGTTGCGCGCTAAATTTGTAGGTGAGCGGCAAGCTGAGAATGAAATTTGGTTTAGCAGATTTGATCCTGCCGCCACGATCTCTCCAAGGACGGCGCTAGTTATCGGCGGCGGCGTGGCGGGCTGCGTTTGCGCGTTTAAGTTGCGTGAGCGCGGTTTAAAGGTCACGATCGCCGAAAAGCGCGGCGACATCGCGCTAAACGGCTCCGGAAATCACTGCGGGATTTTGATGCCGCTTATCACGAAACCAACCGTAAATTTAGGCCGCATGCATATGAATGCGTTTTTGCAGGCGGCGCACTTTTACGAGCAAAACCTCAGCGCCCAGGAGATAGAGTTTTGCGGAGCGACGGACTACGCGTATGAGCAAAAGACGCTAGAGCGCTTTTACGAGTGGCGCGAATTTGACGCGGATAACGGCGTTTTTGAGCTAAAATTTGATGACGAGCCTTATGCTAGCGCGTTTATTTTTAAGGGCGCAAAAGCTCGCCCCAGAAAGATGTGCAAGGCGGCAAGCGCAGGCATAAAAACGCTTTTAGACTGCGAATTTACGGGCTTTGAGACGCTTGAGGGCGGCGCGGTTAGGGCGCATTTTAAAGACGGGCAAAGTATCGACGCCGACGTGCTCGTGCTTGCCATCGGTAGCGAGAGTATGGAGCTTTTTGCGGACTACGACATCAGGCTTAGCTCTGTACGCGGTCAGGTCACGCATATCGCGCCTGCCGTCTGGACGCCTGCGCCCTTTAGCGCCAAAGGCTACGTTTGTCCGCCCGTTGATGGCGTGCAGGTGATCGGCGCGACTTATGACAGAAATCTTTTTTTAGACGAGCCGCGTTCTAGCGACGACGAGAAAAATTTGGCCGACGTTGCCGAGTTTTTGGACGGTAAATTTGCAAAAAACGAGCAGCTAAATTTAAACGGCGAGCAGGATTTAAATTTGACTATCGGCCGAGACGGCGACGCTGAAAATGCGGATCATTTGGAAGCGATAAATTTAAGTAAAAGTATGGATTTGCGCGCCGAGACTACGGGCGACTTGTTGCAGACGCAAGATGCGTCAAATTTGACTGCATCCGAAAATCTCTCAAACGACACGATAAAAACTCCGCAAAACGTCCGAATAATCGGCTCTAAAGTGGGATACCGTAGCTATAGCGGCGACCGTTTTCCACTTGTCGGGCGGCTTTATGACGAGGATTTTTATAAAGATGCTTACAAGTCGCTGCTTTGGACGAAGGGCAAGTCTAATCCACATCCAAAATACGTGCCAAACGTCTACGTTAGCACCGCTCACGGCTCGCGCGGGCTTTGTACGGCTGTGCTTGGCGCCGAGCTCATCTGCGACCTCGTTTTTGACCGTCCGCTTTGTATAGAAAAATCGCTTTTTGACGAGCTTCATTTGGCGAGATTTCTCGTTAGGAAACTCAAAAAAGGGCTAAAGTAGGCATAAACTCAAATTTTATTCGCACGATGCTTCCTTTAAAATACTAAAATTTATATCAAGACCCCGGCTTTTTGATTCCAAATTTAGCTAAAAGTTTATGTAATCTTGACTTGAAATCATTGATAAAATTTAAAATTATTCTATAAATTTAACGTTCTAGCTAAAAGGGAGCGAGCGCAGTTTGCAGGCTTGTATCAAAAATTGTTAAGAGCGGAATAAATTTGCGTTATACGGCACAAAAGCAGTATCGTAGACGAAGCGATTTTAAAAGCTGTAATTTGGTAAAACGAAAAACCGCAACGGCTAAAATAGGCGAAATCCGCCTATTTTTTACCGAAAAAGTCGCCTGCGATCCTAAAAATATCATCTACGATCGAGCCGTCTTTGTTCTGATCCAAAAACTGCGTAAGCATCGACATCATGGAGCCGCTGTCTACAGAGTCTTACAAATTTGATGCTTTTAGTTGGTTGTTTAGCATGCCCGCGATCATCGGCGCGATCATCGGTAGCAGAGTCTTGATAGAGTCTGCGCTGATGCCTAGCTGCGAGACTACGTCACTAGCTAGAGCCCTGCTGTTTTCTTTTGAGCCAGTTAGTATGCCTAGTAGCTCGTTGCCTTCGGCGACGCTGATGTTTTGCGGGGTGCCAGTCATCTCGCCAAGGTTTGAGCGGCGGATCATCTCGAGGAAATTTGACGAATCGGCGTCAGATTTAAAATTCTCGTTGGCTCTTTGCATGAAAATAGGCGCGATCTTAGAAATCACGGCCTCTACGTCGTTTGTGCCCAGTCCGCTTTTTTGCGACATCGCATCTAACATACCGCTGGAGTTGCCCAAAAGTAGCTTTAGTATATCCATTTTTATCCTTTTGATTTTTTCGCGAGTTTTAAAATTTGACCGCCGCTTGTTTGGGTTTAACGAGGCGGCGGCCGACAAGCCTAGCAGCGGCTTATTTGTAGTTTTTGATTGCCGCGTCCAGGATCTCTTTCGCGACGTCGGCGTCTTTAAATTCTTTAACCTTGACCCATTTGTTAGGCTCTAAAATTTTATAAGTTTCAAAGAAGTTTTTGATCTTATTTAGAGTGGCCTCAGGTAGGTCTTTGTGGCTTTTGATCGCGTCAAATCGCGGATCGATCTTGGTGACCGGCACGGCTAGCAGTTTCTCGTCCATGCCTGCTTCGTCTTCCATCACGAGCACGCCGATTAGGCGGCACGGGATCACGCTACCAGCTTGCAGAGGGTATTCGTTTAGCACCAAGATATCGGCAGGATCGCCGTCTGCTGCGAGGGTGTTTGGCACGAAGCCGTAGTTTGCCGGGTAGAACATCGCCGAGTAGAGTACGCGATCGACTACTACTGCGCCGCTATCTTTGTCGATTTCGTATTTGATGTTCGAGCCGTATGGGATCTCGATCACGGCGTTGATTTTGTCCGGGTTTGAACCTGCTTTGATTTTTGAAACGTCCATTTTTATCCTTTGTAAAGCTCCTATCTCGCCAAAATATTTTGAGATAATCGCCTTGAAATTTAAGTAAGCGATTATATAAAATCTCGGCTAAATTTGGAGTAAAACGAGAATCGGGGCAGGCTAAAATTTGACGGGCATTATGGCGGTAAATTTGATGCTAAAAAGTCAAATTTATAAATTTTGAGGGAATTAAAATTTGGAGAAATTTTAAGGCGGCGAACCGCCCTAAAATTATTTGATTATTTCGATAGTTTTTACGTCGATAGAGGTTTTCATAAAGTCCTTATCGACCTCGCCGTAGATGCGCACTGGCGTGTTTTCATCGACGGTTACGCCTCTCCAGTCCTTATGGTCGATCTCGACTTCGATCGTGTCGCCGTTTTTATCGACGAACTGGTAGTGCTCAGGACGAAACTCGGAGACGATCTTGCCCTCAAGCACGACGCGAGCGTCATCCGGTAGCGCTAGGGCTTGTTTTACCGTGCTTGCGCCCAAGGCGCCTTTACCGACGAAGCCGCCTTGATTTGTTGCGTTTTGTGCGCTTGAACTAGTAAATCCGCCTGCTGCAAACATCGCGCTAGCAAGGGCTGTTGATAAAACTATTTTCTTAAACATTACGTATCCTTTAAATTTAATGTGATTTTCGTGAAATCATAGTGCGGATTTTAATGATATTTCGTGAATTATTTGTTAATTTGTATTTATGGGAAGCTTAAATTTAGAGCCTTGTTTGAGGCTCTAAATTTAATGTTTATAGGCTATTTACGAGAGCTTTGACGTCGGCTACGATAGGCTCGATCGCACGCTCGCCGTTTACGACGTGAAGCAGACCTTTTTCTTTGTAAAATTTGCGTATCGCCTCGATCGGTTCTAGATAAACCTTCATGCGGTTGTTGAAAACCTCGTTGTTGTCGTCGGCTCCGCGCGCTCGTCCGAGCACTCTCTCGCGTGCGACGGCTTCGCTAACGTCCACTTCGATCACGCCTTTTAACGCGATTTCGTTTTGTGCGGCTAGCACCTTGTCTAGCTCGGTCATCTGCTCGACGCTGCGCGGATAGCCGTCGATGATGACGTTTGATTTTTCCGAGCTTTTGATCGCTGAGACGATCGCGTTTACGACGACGTCAAGCGGGACCAGGTTACCCTTCGAGATGAAACCGTCGATTAGTTTGCCAAGCTCTGAGCCGCTAGCAACCTCTGCACGTAGTAGATCGCCCGTTGAGAAGTGCGCAAATTTAGCATCTTCTTGGGCGATTAGCGATGCGTCGGTGGTTTTGCCGGAGCCTGGAGCGCCGATGATTAAAAATAGTTTTTTCATAAATTTTCCTTTAAAACGGCTTGTCTTTTTCTGCTTATACTTCGTTGAATTTTAATTTTTAGCTCGATGAACTATATGTTCTATTTACGCTTAAAAATTAAAATCCGCCTCGTCTAAGCGAAAAATACTTCGCCTGCATTTTTACTATAAATTTTAAAGCGAAAGTATCGCCAAGCTAGACTAGGCGGTTTTAAAATTTAAGCGTGCGCTAGGCGTATAGCCTGCGGAGCGCCAAATTTTAAAACCAACGACGTATAGCTTGGCAAGACGACGCTTTATAGTTTATTTTTCTTTTTCTCGCAGCCTTAGCCCTAATTCTCTCAACTGCTCCGCGCTAGCTTCGCTTGGCGCCTTTGTTAGCGGGCACTGAGCGCGCTGGGTTTTAGGGAAGGCGATGACGTCGCGGATCGAGCTGGTTTTATTTACTAGCATATTTAGCCTGTCAAAGCCGATCGCGATACCGCCGTGCGGAGGCGCGCCGAAGCTTAACGCGTCAAGCAAGAAGCCAAATTTCTCGCGCTGTTCGGCCTCGTCGATGCCAAGCAGCTTAAATACCTTTTGCTGAACGTCGTTTTTGTGGATTCTCACGCTACCGCCGCCAAGCTCATAGCCGTTAAGCACGACGTCGTGAGCGACCGAGAGGATGTCCTCGAGATCAGGCTCGTCAATGTTTTTAGGCATAGTAAACGGATGGTGCATAGCTGAGTAGCTGCCGTCGTCGTTTTGCTCAAACATCGGGAAGTCAAGCACCCATAAAAACTCCATTTTGTTTTGGTCTATGATGCCCATTTGCTCGGCGAGGAAAATCCTAAATCGTCCCATGTAGTCAAGCACGACTTTTTTCTTGCCGGCACCGAAAAATACGACGTCGCCCACTTTTAGCTCGCAGCGCTCTACGATCTCGTCGAGGTCGCTTTGCTCGAAAAATTTGCAAAGCGGTCCTTTTAGCCCGTCCTCTTTCATCTGGAAGTAGCCAAGGCCTTGAGCGCCGAATTTGCGGACAAATTCCTCAAAACGGTTCATCTCGCGCTTGCTAAAGATATTATCACCGTTTGGCACTTTTAGCGCTTTGATGCGGTTTTTCTTAGGTTCGGTTGCGATTTTGCTAAAGATTTCATTGCTAGAGCGCGCGAAAATGTCGATAACATCGATCATCTTTAGATCGTAGCGCAAGTCGGGCTTGTCGCTGCCGTAGCTCTCGGTCGCCTCTTTGTAGCTCATGCGGCGGAAAGGGATTTGTATATCGTATCCGCAGGCGGCAAATACGTCTTTTAGCATATTTTCGGCCATATTTAGGATATCTTCTTGCTCGATGAAGCTCATCTCGATATCTATCTGCGTAAATTCCGGCTGTCTATCTGCGCGCAGGTCCTCGTCGCGGAAGCATTTTGCGATCTGGAAATATTTATCAAAGCCAGAGCACATCAAAAGCTGTTTGAAAAGCTGCGGACTTTGCGGCAGGGCATAAAACTGGCCCGGATATACGCGGCTAGGCACTAGATAGTCTCTCGCGCCCTCAGGCGTAGCGCGCGTTAAAATCGGCGTTTCAAACTCGATAAAGCCCATTTTATCTAGACTGTTTCTAGCTGCGATCGCAGCTTTTGAGCGCATTTTAAAGATATTTTGAAGTTTCTCGTTTCTAAGGTCCAAAAATCTATATTTCAGTCTGATATCCTCGTTTACGCTCTCGTCGCCGATGACGAAAGGTAGCGTCTCGCTCGGGTTTTCTACTATCACTTCGTTTGCGACTACTTCAATCTCGCCCGTTTTTAGTCGCGGATTTACTAGGCCTTCGCCGCGAGCGCGAACCTTGCCCTTGATCCTTAGCACATACTCGTCGCGAACGTGCGATGCCGCCTCGTGAGAGCTCTTGCTATCTGCAGGGTCGCAGACGATCTGGATCAGTCCCGTGCGATCGCGCAGGTCCAAAAATATAACGCCGCCGTGGTCGCGGTAGGTATTTACCCAACCGCAAAGCGTAACTTCTTTGCCTATGTCGGCACTGCTTAAATCAGTGCAGTAATGGCTACGCATTTTCACTCCTTTTGCTGTTTTTAACGCGCCAATTATACTAGAAATTTGCTTGCTCCCAGCTTTTTTAAAACAAAATGTGATAAAATCCGCCCTATGAAAAAAGAGAATTTATTGCTTCCTTCCAAGATAAAAACGGTCGGACTGGTCGCGAAAATCAACGGCGACGCGGTCAAAAACGCGCGAATTTTGCGCGAGATTTTGGCTAGGTATGACGTTCAAATTTTATTTGAAAATGCGGCGGCTAAACATTTAAATTTAAAAGAAGGCTCGAATTTGCAAGGATTTGAGGTTTGCGAGCTGGCGCAGGAGTGCGACTTTTTGATTTCGCTAGGAGGCGACGGCACGATCATCTCGCTTTGTAGAAGCGCGGCCGAGATTTCACCCTTCGTACTCGGCATCCACGCGGGTAGGCTTGGATTTTTGACCGATATCACGATGAATGAATGCGAGAAATTTTTCGCCGAGTTTTTCGAGGGCAAATTTGAGGTCGAGACCCCTTTTATGCTTGACGTTTTTTTGCACAAAAAAAGCGGCGAAATTTTGCACAAGATCGCATTTAACGATGCGGTAATCGTGGGCGAAAAGGTGGGCTCTATGACGCACGTTGAGGCCTTTTGGAATGAAAAATACTTTAACGCGTATTTTGGCGACGGCGTCATCGTCTCTACGCCCGTTGGATCAACCGGATACAACATGAGCGCGGGCGGAGCGATAACCTATCCTCTAAGCGAGGTGTTTTTGGTTACGCCCGTTTGCTCGCACTCGCTCACGCAGCGTCCGGTCGTGCTTCCGCGCGGATTTGAGATCAAATTTAAAACCGCGAGCGCGGCGGTGCTGGTTATCGACGGGCAGGAACGGTACAAAATGGGCGAGTTTGAGAGCGTGAGTATGACGCTAAGTGCGAGCACGGCGCGGCTAATCCGCCACGTCGGGAGAGATTATTTTCAAATTTTAAAAGAAAAGCTGCATTGGGGTTATAATGATTGAGCGGATTTTGATAAAGCAAAATTTGAGTTTTGAAAACGTCGAGTTAAATTTCGGGCGCGGACTTAGCGTCTTTACGGGCGTGAGCGGCGCGGGAAAATCGGTCCTGATGGGCTCGATAATGGCAGTTTTGGGACTAAAAGATAGCGAAGCAAAGCTTATCGAGGCCGACGTCTCGCATAAATTTGACCTTGAGGAATTCGGCCTTGAGAGCGAGGAGATAAATACCTTTAAGCTTTTTCGCGACAAAACGACGCGGTACTTTATAAACTCGCAAGCCGTTTCTAAAAAAAATCTGGCCAGCATCGCCAAAGAGCACGTAAAGTACCTATCCGCAAAGGAAATAAACGAATTTGAAAACGATAGATTTTTAAATTTGCTAGATGCTTTGCAGGCGAAAAAAGATGCTAAATTTAACGAAATTTTGAGCGAATTTAGGCTCAAATTTGATGAATTTAGCCAAATTTCTCGCGAGCTAAAAAAAATAATCGATGAAGAAAAAAAAGTGGAGGAGCTAAAGGAATTTGCTTCTTTTGAAATCAATAAAATAGAAAGCGTGAGCCCGAAAATCGGCGAATTTGACGAGCTGATGGAGCTAAAAAAGCGCCTGAGTAAAAAGGATAAAATTTTAGAAGCGTGGAATAGGGCGGAGCAAATTTTTAATTTCGAGCAGTCCGTAGTGGACGCGCTAAACATCAGCGATATCGATAGCAGTTTTTTTGAAGAGGCAATGAACGAGCTGCGAGTAGCGCGCGAAAATTTAAACATGGACGAGCTAGAAGACGTGGATATCGAGGGCGTGCTAGACCGCATCGAGGCGATAAACTCACTAGTGCGTCGCTACGGCGGCGAGGAAGAGGCACTCCAGACGCTAAAAACGCGAAAGGCGGAGCTAGCAAGATACGAAAATATAAGCTTTGAAAAAAGCGAGCTGGAGCGTAAATTTAAGCAAAACGAAACCGCAGTAAACGCGCTGGCAGATAAAATCAGCCAAGCTCGCGCGGCAAATTTAAAAGAGCTTGAGTCGCTCATAAATTCGTTTCTAAAAGAGCTTTATATGAGCGAGATTTCATTAAAGATAAATAGCAAAACCCTAGACGTCGCAGGTAGGGACGAGGTAAATTTGAGCCTAAACGACACGGCGCTAAAAAATCTAAGCTCAGGCGAGCTAAACCGCCTAAGGCTAGCCTTTATCGCAAGTGAAAGTAAGATCACGGGAGGCGGCGAGGGCGTCATCATCCTAGATGAAATAGACGCGAATCTAAGCGGAAAAGAGGCGATGAGTATCGCAAACGTGCTGCTAAATTTGGCTAAATTTTATCAAATTTTCGCTATCTCGCACCAGCCGCAGCTTAGCTCAAAAGCTAGTTCGCATTTTCTAGTCGAAAAGCGCGGCGAAACCTCGAACGTAAGGGAGCTAAAGGGTGATGAGCGCGTATCTGAGCTAGCTCGTATGATAAGCGGCGAACGTATAACTGAGGAAGCGATAAATTTTGCTCGCCAGCTTTTGGTTGTTTAAGTTTGGCTTAAAATTTAGGTTGAAAAAAGAAAAGTAATGGTATATTTGAAAAAATTTTTTAACGAGAACAGATGGAAAAAAATAAAATTTTAATAGTAGAAGACAACAAAGCGCTAGCTAGACTGATCGCCAAAAAGATGGAAGATAAAGTCGAGATGGAGATTGATGTTGCGTACACTATGGCTGAAGCGCAAGCTTTTTTAAGCGATCCGAAAGAGTATTTTATCGCGCTGCTTGATCTAAATTTACCCGATGCTCCAAACGGCGAAATCGTGGACTATGTCATATCAAAAGGCCTACCTAGCATCGTACTAACGGGTAGCA
>CAUUAH010000004.1:0-21491 GCA_963542985.1 uncultured Campylobacter sp.
AGATGAGCGCTAGTCTCGTGGGCTCGGAGATGTGTATAAGAGACAGCTCTACCGCTGAGCTAATCCGGAACGTTTTAAAAGAAGTCGTATTATAGGCAAAAACGTATCATTTGTCAATTAATTTTAGCTTAAATTTACTGATGGCAAAAATTTAGCTGGCAAAAAGGTAAATTCCCTTGCCAAAATCACGCAAGTCGGTAAAATTTAGCCCCAGCCGCATCTACTATTTTTATCTTTCCGTCCGCTAAAAGCTTCTGCAAATTTTGCTTCGAGCTTTCAGAAAAACTATTTGTTACGTCGTTTTCGCTTTGCGGGCGGCGTTTTACTAGCTCAAGTAGCTCCTCTTTGCTAAGCTCAAATTTCTCATCACCGTATTTTGCCGACGCTATGACGCACGGTACGCCGGAAATTTGCTGCGCAAGCTCACGCAAGAGCTCCTGGCTTACGCCCTTAACCGGATATGCGGGAGGGCGGTCAATGGTACTTATATCCACGCGGGCTGGTAAAATTTGATTTAGTGCCGCATTTAGCGCTTCAAATTCGACCTTTGTGTCGTTTAGCCCTTTTACGACCAGGATTTCAAGCACTAGCTCGCCTTTAAATTCTCGCCTAAATTTAGCCATCGCAGCCACTAGCTCGCTAATGTCGATTTTCTCGCCCGAGCGATCAATCCTAGCAAAGGTCTTTTGCACCGCGCTATCAAGGCTAAATTTGACGATATCAAGCCCCTTTAGCGCCTTGCAAATTTTAGGATCGAGTACGCCGGAGCCGTTTGAAAGGATGAGAGTTTTGGCGCGACCTTTTATCAAATTTAGCTCTCTTACGAGCCCTGCCAGATCCGGATAAAGCGTCGGTTCGCCGTTTGCCGTTAGCGTGATGACGTCGATATGCGGATGCGAGGCGAGTGCGGCCTTCACCTCGGCGATTACTTGTTCTACGCTAGGCGGATTTTCTATCGCCGCGACGGGTTTTGCCGCCGTTAGTTCGCAGTAAACGCAGTCAAAATTACAGCACTTTTGCGCAGGCGATAGATCAACGCCCAGCGAAACGCCAAACCTGCGCGAGCTAACGGGACCAAAGACGATGTGCATTTATTTTCCTAAATTTAAGATGTGCGATTATACTAAAAGCGGAGATAAAATCCATTAAAGCGGATAAATTTGGGGTAAATTTGACGGCCCTGCAAAAAACAGAGCCGCCACAAGAGTTAAAATTTCTTCTTCCTCACGTCTTCGACGATAGCCTTGGCCATGTTGTCGACCTGCGCGGTTACTTCATTAGTTCTACTTACGACGCCTACGTTGTTGTGTGTAAGCTCATCTATCTGAGCCACAGAGCGATTTATCATATTTATGCCTTCGCTTTGCTCCTTGATACTCTCGCTCATCTCGTTAATGCTTTGAGCTAGTACGTTTGCGTTAGCTTCGATTTCGCCGAGCGATTTTTGCGTTCGTTCGGCTAGCTTGCGAACCTCATCGGCCACGACGGCAAAGCCTCTGCCGTGCTCGCCTGCTCTTGCTGCCTCGATAGCTGCGTTTAGAGCTAGCAGGTTTGTCTGATCGGCGATGTCGCGAATGATCACGATGATATTTTTGATCTCTTCACTTTGTCTCATGACGTCGCCTGTTTTTTGACTAATAGCGTTCATTGAGCTGCTCATCTGCTCGACTGCAGCAGCACTTTCTTGTAGCGAGCTTGCTTGTACGTTAGCGCCGTTTGTGAGCTCTTTCATCGACTCGGCTAAAATGCCTGCTTTTTCTTCTAGTAACTTAGCTTGCTCTAAATTGATATTGAGCATATTTGTGATCTCTTCGCCTAGCGAGTTGATACCCGCAGCCATCTTGCCACTATCATCAAGTCTTTTTGTGAAGTCTTGCGCTTTAAAGCTCTCTAGTAATTTGATAACATCATTACCATTCTTGGCAATCGCATCTTTTAGGGCTTCTTGAAGCTGGGCAAAAGTAACTTTTAACTGATTTAGCGCAGGGTTAGACGTATGCGCATCAAGAGTCGCCGTAAAGTCGCCCGCTTTTATCTTATCCACAAAAGCGTTTGCTTCTTTAATAAAGTTATTTTCAGCAGTATTTGACGCCTCTACTTTGCTTATATTTTCGTTTATAAGCGCCGCCATAACTCCAAATTCGTCCTTCGTGGCCACATTTGCCTTAAGCGGCTCTTTGGTTTCGTAGTTTAGGTATTTGAAAAACGCATCTAGCGCGCTTGATATGATACCAAGAGGCTTCAAGAAATATCCGACCATAAACACCAAGATAACGACGATAATCGCGATAAATACAAGCGAAGATACGGACTGATTTAATAAAACGCTATCTAGTATAGGATCGTAATCTTCTACAGAGTTATTAGAGCACACGAGCCAATTTGCTCTATCGTATTTTTGGCATGCAAAAATTCTTTCATCGTCGCCTAGCTTATTAAAAAACGCTTTACCACCGTCTTTATTGTAGCTATTTATGACAAAATCGACAGATTTTTTGATCTCCGGATCGGAAGATAAAATATATTTGCTATCCGGATGATAGACAATGAGTTGAGTATCTAGATCTATGATCAATGGAACGCTAGTTTTAGACTCTTTTGATTTTGCCAAGCTACTTGCAACGCCGTCTAGATACAAATCCGCAGCCACTACGCCTGCAGCTTTACCGTCTATCGTGAACGATTTAGCTATTGTCATAGTGGTTTTTCCACTAGATTGTGCTATATACGGAGGCGTAAAGTAGAGCTTGCCGCTAGAAACGCTTTGTTTAAACCAACCCTTTTCTCTAGAGTCGAATTTATCCTTTTCAGGCGTCAATTTTAAAAATTTAGGCCCTCTTCCAGCTTGCGCGACCGCATCATAAAGCTCTCCGTTATCTGCAAAGCCTATGTAAAACTCAGGTATATCTAGAGTAGTAGCCATAGTCATCAATCGATCTTTGAGCTGCTCTCTATCTGCCATGAGATGAGGATTTTCCTCTATATATCGCATTAGCCCCTCTACTGCATAAACCTTACTGCTAAGATACTCGTCGACGTAAACCTCCAAAGAACGCGCGATAGCCTCCTTTGAATTTTTAGAAACGTCCAAAATAGTATTTTTAGTACTATTGTAGTTCATAGCCGCAAATATAGTAAATAGTACGGCCAGCAATGCAAAAATGATAAAAGCTATCTTATTTGCAACCTTTTTCATCTAACCCTCCTTTGGTAATTTTTATTTTTGTTTTAAAATTTCTTTTTTCTCACGTCTTGTGCGATAGCCTTAGCCATATGATCCACTTCGGCGGTGACCACGTTGGTGTCGTTTGCGACCCTGACGTTTTGCTTGGTTAGCTCATCGACATGAGATACGCCTTGATTGATCAAATTTATAGCTTCGCTCTGCTCTCTGATGCTCTCGCTCATTTCATTGATGCTTTGAGCTAGTACGTTTGTGTTAGCTTCGATTTCGCCGAGCGATTTTTGAGTGCGTTCGGCTAGCTTTCTAACCTCATCAGCCACGACAGCAAAGCCGCGTCCGTGCTCGCCTGCACGAGCAGCCTCGATAGCTGCGTTAAGCGCTAGCAAATTTGTCTGATCTGCTATATCGCGGATGATCACGATGATGTTTTTGATCTCTTCAGACTGGCGTATTACGTCTTGCGTCTTTTGATTGATAGCGCTCATCGAGCTACTCATCTGCTCGACTGCAGCAGCGCTTTCTTGTAGCGAGCTTGCTTGAGAGCTTGCGCCGTCGGTTACTTGTTTCATAGACTGAGCTAAAAACTCCGCCTTTTCCTCTAGAATGCGAGCTTGCTCTAAATTTGTCCTTAACATGCCGGCTATCTCTTCGCCTAAAGCATTGATGCCCACAGCCATCTTGCCGTCATCTTCGAGCCTCTTTGTAAAGTCTTGCTTTTTAAAGCTTTCGAGTAAATTTAACACCTCGTCGCCGTTTGCGGCTATGGCTTGTTTTAGGGCGATTTGTAGGTCTTTAAAAGTTTGCTTTAGCTGGCTAAGAGCCGGATTTGAAGTGTCGGCGTTTAGCTGTGCTACATAGTTGCCCTTGCCTATCTGTCCGACAAATGCGTTAGCTTCTTTGATAAAGCTATTTTGCTCGGCAAAATTTGCCTCGATTTGCTTGATGTTTTCGTTTATTAGTGCGCTCATCTGGCCGATCTCGTCGCTACCGCCGCGATTTAGCAGCTTGGCTTTGTCTGTTTTATTGTTTAAAAAGTCGAAAAATTGCACGAGTCCGTTTTTGGTCTGGTCGATACCGGAGATCAAATTTCTACCTATAAATGCGGATACCAATAGCATAAGTATAATACAAATCGCGATAACTACGAGGCTAACGACCATTTGAGTATTAGCGTCATCTTTAACGATCGCGGCATCCTCTTTCATATTGTCTAGTAGTTTGAGCTCAAGTTCTCTCATCGCATCTATAGAGATACTTATCTTTGAAAACCATTTTGGCGCTTCGTAAGATACGTTTTCAGTCGCGACTACGTCTTTAATGATATTTATCGCGTCGTTAAAGTCCGTTTTTTTTCTCGCGATATAATCAAATTCCTCGCTATATTCTTTCGGGTTATAGTCGTCAAAATCCTGCATAAATTTATTGATTACGCTATTTAGGGCAACAACTTTGTTGTACTCCTCTTTACTTATGCTTTTTTTTGTAAAAACGCCGTTTAAAGCAGCTCGTAAGATACCGAAAGACTCTTTTATCTCGCCTACGATGATGATACGGTTTAGATCATCTACTATGCTAGGCTCGAGTTTGTCGCTATAACCATTGATAGTTATAACTTCTTTTCTTAGGATATTCGTTATACGTCCGATGAGATTATCCCCGCTTCTTTGATCGACTCCTGCGCGGATCTTAGATAGCTCGGATGCTATCTCGCTTTTTTCGGCTAGCTTTTCAAGCGTCTCGTCTACGTTTTTTCTCTGAGCTAGTAGTTTAGCGTTATCCCCGCCCGAAAGTACTCCCGAGCTAAACCCTCGCTCTTTTTGCATCTCGTGGATAAAACTAGTTTGATTTATGATGGTATCTACGATTTTCTCGCTATATTCAGCCTTTGCCCTAGTTTTTGCGATACCGTTTAGTAAGTATGCACTCATTACGCCAAGCCCGATGAGGCCGACGATAGCTATCGTCATGATCTTAAATTTGATACCCAGATTGTTCATTTTTCCTCCTTTTACGCTATCTTGCGCTTTTTTCTTGTACTCGTTTTATAAAATACTTCGCGTTTTCTACCGGAATATCAGGCAAAATACCGTGCCCGAGATTAAAGATATGCGGCACGTTTTTCATCGTCTGCAAAATTCGTTCCACACCGGCGTCGATCGCCTCCTTGCTGTAAAGGCGCGTAGGCTCCATGTTTCCTTGAAGGACGTATTTTGGGCTTAGTTTTGCTTTAGCAAGCTCGATCGGCGTACTCCAATCCACGCCGAAAACCTCGAAATTTCCCGAAATTTTATCCAGATATCCGCTTATGCCTTTTGGAAAAACGATAACCGGAATTTGCGGAAATTCGGCCTTAAGCGCATCCACTATATCCATGATATACTTCCAACCAAACTCAAAATACGCCTCATCCTCCAGCGCAGCCGCCCAGCTATCAAAAATTTGCACCGCATTTACGCCGGCTTTTATCTGCTCTTTCATGTAGCCTATGAGCGCCGCCGTAACCTTAGCTAAAATTTGATGCATAAACTCGGGATTTGAGTACAAAAGCTTTTTGCTAACCGCATAAGTTTTCGTCCCGCCACCCTCAATCATGTACGTAGCTATCGTCCACGGCGCCCCGCAAAAGCCGATTAGTGCCTTATCCTGCGCCAAATTTTCGCGCGTTAGCTTGATCGTATCGTATACGTAGTCTAAATTTTTGATTGATTTTTGGACGTCTAGCCTATCTAGATCCTCTTTCGTCTTGATTGGACCGCTAAATACAGGCCCCTCGCCTTGGACGAATTTAAGATCCATACCCATCTCGAGCGGCACGACTAGGATATCGCTAAAAAGTATCGCCGCATCCACGCCTAAAATTTCAACCGGCTGGATCGTGACTTCGCTTGCCTTTTTATAGTCTTTGCAAAGCGATAGAAAATCCCCCGCCGCAGAGCGAACTCGCATATACTCGGGCAGATACCGACCCGCCTGGCGCATCATCCAAACGGGCGTATAAGGCGTTGGCTTTTTCAAACAAGCATCGATAAAAATCATATATTTCCTTTGAATTTTTAGCGATTCTAGCCAAAAAATTATTAAATTCTAATCCGCCCACTTACCTTCGTCTAATTTTTTCTCGTTTTTGGCTACCACCAAAGCGCCCAACATATCGCCCGTAACGTTCATCGACGTGCGCCCCATATCAAGGATTGCGTCTATTCCCAAAATTAGCGCATACGCCGCGGCTACGGCGCTTCCGGCTTCAACCTTTAGCCCTACGGATTCTAGCACCATCAAAAGCATTATAGCGCCCGCGCCCGGAACTCCAGCGGTTCCGACGGCGGCAAGGACGGACGTTAGAACGATAGTTAGCTTTGCTCCAGCGTCAAGCTGCACTCCGACGGCGTTTGCGATAAATATCGCGCAGATGCCGAGATATATGATCGTACCGTTCATATTTACGGTTGCTCCGACAGGTAGAGCAAAGCCGTAAATTTGCTTCGGGATACCCATGTCTTCTTCGGCGGTTTTCATGGAGACGGGCAAAGTTCCGCCCGAGCTTCTGGTAACGAAAGCCGTTAGCATAGGCGAACGAACTTTTTTGAGAAATTTAATCGGGCTAATTTTAACGGTTAAGCAAATCAAGAAATAAACTACGAAAATTTGAGCCGCAAAGCCGATATATGCGCTAACCGTAACGCCCAAAAGTGGTCCGAAAGCCTTTACGCCTTGCTGAGAAAATACGATAAATATAAGAGCGAAAACGCCGAACGGCGCATACTCCATAATCCATCTTATGATGTAAAACATAATATGGTTGACTCCGTCGAATACGTCGTAGATCAAATTTCCAAGCCTACTCAGCCTCTCGTCCTTGCTATCTTTTAAAAATGAAAGCGCGACGCCGAAAAATAGGCTAAAAGTTATGATCTGTAAAATTTCGCCTTTTGCTAAAGCTTCAAAAGGATTAGTCGGGAATAAATTTAACAGTATCGACGACATACTAGGCGCATTTGCGGCTTTACCCGCTACGTCGCCGCTCCCGGTTATGTTAAGACCGACTCCTGGTTCTAAAACTAGCCCGACCGCAAGTCCTACCAAAATAGCCAAAAACGACGTAAAAATATAAAAGAGCAGTACCTTAGCTCCGACTCTACCTAAGTCCGAAGGCGAAATAGAACTACAGCCCACGATGAGCGACGCCATAACGATAGGCACGATGATCATTTTAAGAAGCCTTATGAACACGTCGCCAAAAGGCTTTAGGATAACTATCGCGTCCTTTGCGTCTTGAAAAATGATGCCGCAAACGGCGCCCAAAATAAGTCCGGCTAAAATTTTTAAAAGCAAATTAATTTCGAAATATTTTTGAATTATTCCGCGTTTAGCATTTTGTTGCACGAAATCTCCTTTAAATTTAATCCTTGAATTATAAATAAATTTATCTTAAAACTAAAAATATTTTTAGTTTTTTTAATTAGAAACTAATTTTAAAGAAATAATTTTATCGCGCTAGCTCGTCTAGCAAATTTTGCAAATTTACGCCCGCCAAGCTATCAAACATCGCTTGCTGCGCGGAGGCAAATTTAGGCGTCAAAAGCGCCTCGATCCTGCCTCCTAGCGGACAAGGCGGCGGCGAGTTTTTGTGGATTTTAAATATATCATTTTCGCCCTCGTTTACCGCTGAAAATATATCAAAAAGCGTGATTTGATCAGGCTTTTTAGCCAGACTCGCCCCACCCGTACCTGCGCTTACGTTTATTAAATTTGCAGATTTTAAAAGCCTGATTATATTTCGCACGATGACGGGGTTCGTGCCGATCGTACCAGCCAAAAACTCGCTCGTGTTTTTCTCGTCCTTAAAAAACTCGCAGCTAAGTAATATATGTATAGCGATGGAAAATTTTTGTCCTATTTGCATAACCGGCCTTGATTTAAATTTAAAACCGCACGTTAGTTTCGTGCGGCGTTATTTTAGCTAAATTAAGCAAAATTTTAAGCTCACGCTCTCTCGCCGACTGCAGTAAAGCGCTTTTGCACGAAGGCGCCATTTTTTAGCTCGTCTATGACCGCAAGCGCGAGATCTGCGTAGCTGATGTAGCTCTCGTTTTTGGAGTTTAGGATTAGATTATCGCCGCCAAGGACGTATTTGCCCGTGCGAGCGCCGTTTGCGTCGTAATTTCCCGCAGGCGAGACGTAGGTCCAAAGCACGTCAGATTTGGTTTTTAGCTCAAAAAACGACTCCGCAGCCGCCCTTGCCACGCCCATATAATCAGCCGGAAAGCCTGGCGTATCCATAGCCATAGTGCCTTTGTCGTCCACGAACAGCGTACCGGCGCCGCCTACGATGATCAGCCTCGTTTTAGTACCGCTAAGCTCTTCTGCGAGATATTTTGCTACCTTTTTATGAAGCGGGAAGGTCTCGTCGCTCCAAGCTACAAATGCGCTAATAACGGCGTCAAAGCCCGCTAGATCCGCCTTTGTTAGCTCAAAAATATCCTTATAAACTACTTTAACGTCGCTATTTTTATACTCTTTGTTTCGTACGATAGCCGTTATGTCATACCCTTATTTTAGGGCTTCTTGCACCAAATTTGAACCTGATTTTCCATTTGCTCCTATGATTGCTATTTTCATTGTTTTTCCTTTAAATTTGATTTGTTTGATCGCACATCCGCTGCGGTTAATGCGCTCGCGCATTTGGCGCCGTATGCCGCGCCGCGCAGTTTAAAATTTACGCTCGCATTTTGCCGCGTGCCTTGCGAAATTTACAGCCAGCTTGGCTTTACGTCCTCGTTTATCACGCCGTCACTCATCGTGCACTGCTCCAGGCTGCCGCGTTTGGTCTGGATACAGATAAACTTCATCCCCTGCGCGCCCGCCTTGAAGCACCTTTTGCCGTCCGGATCGATGCGGATCGCGTCGCCCTCACTAACCGCCGTCTCCTCGCCGTCGATAAAAAGCGTACCGCCGCCTTTTAGCACCAAGTAAAGCTCCTCGTTTTGCTTGTGCGAATGCACGAACGGCACGCTCGCGTTTGCGGGAAGCTCATTGATAGAAAGCTCGCAGCCGCTTAAATTTAGAGCGTCTTTTAGCTCGACTCTCGACTCATTTTTCGTTGAAACGATCTTGTAGTTTGACATCTTTTTCTCCTTAGAAATTTTTTGTTGTAATGCTATAACTTACATCTGATAAGCGAAGTATAATAAAATTTTGTTGTAATGTCAATAGTTACAGCAAAAAATCCGCAAGATTTGACGCAAAATTTAAAATCAGCTAGAATCCGCGCGATTTTAAACAAAGGAATTTTATGTAAAATAGCGCACTTAAGGCGTTTGCGATCAGCCTTGATGACGCGCCGAGGCTGATAGAGGAGTTTAGCAAACTAAAAGACATCGGCAAGCGCGTAGATGCCGGACTAGAAGGCGATATAGATAAAATTTAAGCGCTTTTTTAAGGTATAATTTAACTAAAATTTGCCCAAAAGTGAGGTCAAAATGCACGAAAATCACGCCCATTGCACGCATTCGCACGCGTCAAACAAGGTCGTTTTGAGAAATTCCTTCCTTATAATCTCCGCTTTTATGCTGATCGAGGTCGCGGGCGGCTTGGCGACGAACTCTCTCGCCCTGCTCTCCGACGCCGGACACATGCTCTCGGACGCCGCAGCGCTCGGGCTTTCGCTGTTTGCGTTTAAATTCGGCGAACGTAAAGGCAATCTGCAAAAGACCTTCGGCTACAGGCGGATCGAAATTTTAGCCGCGACGATAAACGCCGTCACGCTCATCGTCATCGCCGTTTTGATCGTCATCGAGGCGGCGCGGCGCCTGCAAAACCCGCCCGAAGTAGCCACCGCGGGCATGCTCGCCATCAGCACGCTAGGTCTTGCCGTAAACATCGTCGTGGCGCTATACATGCTACGCGGCGGCGACGTTAGAGAAAACGTCAATATGCGCGGCGCCTACCTGCACGTACTTGGCGACGCTGCAGGCTCGGTGGGCGCGATCGCGGCGGCTTTGGCGATGATGTGCTTTGGCTGGGGCTGGGCGGACGCGGCGGCTAGCCTACTCGTGGCCGTGCTCATCGTAAAAAGCGGCTGGGGCGTGCTAAAAGAGAGCCTAAACATCCTGATGGAAGGCTCGCCAAAAGGCGTGAGCCTGGACGCGCTCGTCGCGCAGATCAGAGGCGTAGACGGCGTGCTTTCGGTGCACGACCTGCACGTCTGGAGCATAACAAGCGGCGCAAACGCGCTCACGGCTCACGTGGTAGTCAGCGGCGAGCTAAGCGTGCGAGAAGCTGAGCGGATCATGGCCGAAATATCACACGAAATGGAGCATCTAGGCATCACGCACACGACGCTGCAGGTTGAGAGCAGCGACAACGAATGTGCTGACGAGCTCATCTGCGAAGTAAGATCAAGCGACGCAGGCGAACATTTGGGGCATAGTCATTAAAATTTGGGCAAATATCGACTCATTTTTATAAAAGGGGTGAATTTAGATGAAAAAATATATACTAGTCGTGATTTTCGGCCTGCTTTGCGCCCTTGGGGACGGTAATTATATAGGTTTTCTTATCGCGCTAAATTTTGCGGTAGCCTTGGTTTGCGCCGCTTTTTCTTTTATGAAAAAGGATTATATATTTTTGCTACTGCTAGCGCTAAATTTGGCTTTGTATTTCAACGCCGTCGATACCCCTTTTGAAAAGCCTGAGCTTTGGACGTATCATATACCCGCGCTCGCAAACGCGACATACGGGCTAATCACTCTAGTTTACGCCTCGGGATTCGTAGCTTTTGCTCCGCTTGCGACATATATCTGTTTTTTATATTCGCTTTGCGTCGTTATTTGCGCCGTGCGCGAAAGACTTCAAAATTTACGTTAAATTTTAGGAACCAAATCCGCGTCAAATTTACTCCAAATCCCCCGCCTCAAGCCGCCACCCGTTTAACGAAAGCTAAATTTACTCTACTTTAACGAAAATTTTTATACAATCGCCCAAAATTTAACTAGGGATTTCATGAAAAACATCAGAAATTTTAGCATCATCGCTCATATCGACCACGGCAAATCAACCCTTGCCGACCGCCTGATACAGGAGTGCGGCGCCGTCAGCGACCGCGAGATGAGCAGTCAAATCATGGACACGATGGACATCGAAAAAGAGCGCGGCATCACGATCAAGGCCCAGTCCGTGCGCCTAAACTACACGCTAGGCGGGCAAAATTTCGTCCTAAATTTGATCGACACTCCGGGTCACGTGGACTTTAGCTATGAGGTGAGCCGCTCTCTAGCTAGCTGCGAGGGCGCGCTACTCGTCGTGGACGCTAGTCAGGGCGTAGAGGCGCAGACCATCGCAAACGTCTATATCGCACTTGAAAACAACCTCGAAATCATCCCCGTCATAAACAAAATCGACCTTCCCGCAGCCGATCCCGCTCGCGTAAAAAACGAGATCGAGCACGTCATAGGGCTTGACTGCAGCGGCGCGATCGAGGTCAGCGCCAAAACGGGCATCGGTATCAAAGAGCTGCTAGAAGCCATCATCACGCGTATCCCGGCTCCGGGCGGAGAGGCGGAAAAACCGCTAAAAACGCTCATCTACGACAGCTGGTTTGACAACTATCTAGGCGCGCTAGCACTCGTGCGCGTCTACGACGGCGAGCTAAAGAAAAACGACGAAATCCTAGTCATGGGCACGGGCAAAAAACACATCGTGCTAGACCTCATGTATCCAAACCCAATCGCGCCGATAAAAACTGCAAATTTGGGCGCGGGCGAGGTCGGCATCGTGGTGCTGGGGCTAAAAAACGTGAGCGACGTGCAGGTGGGCGATACGATCACGCTGGCTCGTAATCCCGTAAAAGAGCCCGTAGGCGGCTTTGAGCGGGCTAAACCGTTCGTATTTGCGGGACTTTACCCGATCGAAACGGATAAATTTGAAGACCTGCGTGACGCTCTAGATAAACTAAAGCTAAACGACAGCTCGATCAGCTACGAGCCCGAAACCTCGGTCGCGCTAGGATTTGGCTTTCGCGTCGGCTTTTTGGGGCTGCTGCACATGGAGGTTATCAAGGAGCGCTTGGAGCGCGAATTTGACCTCGACCTCATCGCCACGGCTCCGACCGTAACCTACGAAGTCGTGCAAACCGACGGTCAAATTTTACGTATCCAAAACCCTAGCCAGCTCCCGCCGGTCAATAAAATCGAACATATCAAAGAGCCCTACGTCAAGTCCACCATCATCACGCCTAGCGAGTTTTTGGGCAACATTATCACGCTGCTAAACAACCGCCGCGCCGTGCAGACCAAGATGGACTACATCACGCCCGAGCGCGTGCTGCTTGAGTACGACATCCCGATGAACGAGATCGTGATGGACTTTTACGACAAGCTAAAATCGAGCACCAAAGGCTACGCGAGCTTCGACTACGAGCCTAGCGACTACCGCGTGGGCGATCTGGTGAAGCTTGATATCAAGGTCGCGGGCGAGACCGTGGACGCGCTCTCCATCATCGTGCCCGAAAGTAAAGCCCAGTCCAAAGGACGCGACTTCGTCAAAGCGATGAAAGAGATCGTGCCGCGCCAGCTCTTTGAGGTGGCTATTCAAGCCAGCATCGGCAACAAAGTCATCGCGCGCGAAACGGTAAAATCGATGGGCAAAAACGTAACCGCCAAGTGCTACGGCGGCGACATCACGCGTAAGCGCAAGCTGCTAGAAAAGCAAAAAGAGGGCAAAAAGCGCATGAAAGCCATCGGCAAGGTAAATTTGCCGCAAGAGGCGTTTTTAAGCGTTTTAAAAATAGACTAGCGGCGTCTTGCGAGCGTTTTGCGGAGTTATTCGCTACGCTCGCGGCCGCTTTTGATTGTCTCACGGTCAAATTTGAGCTCAAATTTACAAATTTGACCCGCCCAGACCCGCACCGCGAAAATGCTAAATTTGACATTATCTCCGCTTTTAAAATTTCAAAAATCAAATTTAATCAAATTTATACAAATTTCCAATTTCCTTCAAATTTTACGCAAATTTGGAAATTCATCTCAAATTTGGATAGAATTTTGCTTGCGCGATGTAAAATTTACGAAAGGATTTTTTATGAGAAATTTTATACTTTTATTTGCGGCGTTCCTTTTTACGGGATGTTTCGGGCTTTTCGAGAGCTCGCCGGAGGTCGCTCAAACCGAGGACGGCAACGCCAAAGGCTACAAAGAAGTAATGCGTATCAAAGCAGACTGCTCCTCGTGCGCTAGCGGCGGTCAGGACATAAAGATAAACGGCACGGACTACACCAGCGACGTCGCGATAAAATGCTGCATCGCTCAAAGCAGGATCGACACGAACGCGGCTATCAAAAAAGTCTATATCCACAAAATAGCCGACGAAAGAGCAGCGGATAGCGGCATAAAATTTATCTCCAAAAACGGCGCGAAAATGCTCTATCCAAAAGAGCGTCTTGAGAGGCTTTTTCATCTTTTCTTACAAGACGAGCTGTTAAATCGCGGCATCATGGTCGTGGATAGCCAAACCTCGCCTTACACCTACCGCGTGGATTTTGCATTTACCGACTACGCAGCGTCTTATAGCGAGCTGTCGCAGTATCTAAGCGCGGCGTTGAAAGGCAAACTAGGAGTCAAAAACATAAACAAAACTCGCGTGCTAAACATCTCCACCAGACAAGACGTACGTAAGCTAGAGGCCGAGGACACGGAGGACTTTAATCTCTACGTCTACCTTCTGGTTAAACAAGCTGCCAACAAAGCCGCCGAAGAGATATCAAAACTATAAAGGAAAAATATGAAAAAATTAGCTTTTTACGCCCTTGTCGCCGCGCTTTTTGCTGCGGTTATGAGCGGATGTTCGCAGCGCAGCTCGGTGTTAAATTTGACCCCGTATCAATCAACCTCAAACCAGATGGGCTACCAAAAAAATATCCGTATAAATAGCATCGAGGACGCTCGCGCCAACAAAAGCATCGTCGCCACGATCACGGGCAGTAACGGCAACGTCAAGGAATACGTCACGCTACAAAACAGCATCGAGGGCTGGCTACAAGACGGCCTTAGCACCGAGCTAAAGCGTCTGGGTGCAAATTTGAGCGACTTTGGCGATATCGTCGTGGACGTGAGGATCGTCGAGCTTAAAGCAAATCTAAGCGGCTACTCCACCGACAATCTAAAAGGCTCGGCAAAGCTTGCGATAACGGTACATAGAGGCGATCAGACTATCACCAAAAACGTCTCGCAAGAGCAGACCAAATTTGCCCCGATCCACACGAGCGGCGCGTTTAAGAGCTTTTTTGACGAGCTACTCCAAGACATCGTAAAACGCGCGGCGATCCAGATCCTAAAAAGCTGATGAGATGCGCTAACTGCGGGCATCTGAGTCTGGGCGTGATCTGTCAAATTTGCAAAGATCACCTGCTCGGCTCGCCCGCAAGGACGCGCGTTTTGGACGGCGATTTTAAAATTTACAGCTTTTTTGATTACTCCGAAGTTAAAAATTTACTCCACTCAAAGCACCTATTTCACGGCTCTTTCGTCTACGGCGCGCTTGCAAATTTGAGTTTTAAAATTTTTGCTAGCAAATTTAGCTTCGGCTCGCCAGTAAATGCCGTGCCGATCGACGACAAAACGACTAGCGGCTACTCGCATACGGCGATTTTGGCTCGCGCGTTAAAAAGCGCGGAAATCCGTCCGCTTTACGCCTGCTTGCACGCGAGCTCAAACGTCAGCTATCACGGCAAAGACCTCGCCTTTCGCCTGAAAAATCCTCGAAATTTTAAGCTTTTAAAAACGCCTAAATTTCCCGTTATCTTGATAGACGATATCGTGACGACGGGCACGACGATAGACGAAGCCAGACGGACGATGCAAAAAGCCGGCTGCGAGGTGCTTTTTGCGCTTACGCTTGCGGATGCGAGGTATTAAAATTTGAGTCAATCAAGGTAAAATTTGAGCGCAAATTTGGCATTTTAAAGCTAGCGAAGTAAAATTCTCAAACATCCCCAAATTTCGGTCAAATTTAACATCATCTGGCTGCAAGAAAACATATCTATTTAGCAAGTTTTTATCAAATTTAAGCTAAAATCGGCAAGTAAATTTTAAGGATAAAAATGGAAGAAAATCTACTCAATCAAAATCAAGACATCCAAACCGTCGATATCGAAGAGTCGATAAAAACGAGCTACCTCGACTACTCGATGAGCGTCATCGTCGGTCGTGCCCTGCCTGACGCTAGAGACGGTTTAAAGCCCGTTCATAGACGCATCCTCTACGCGATGAACAACCTCGGAGTCGGCAGCCGCAGCCCGTACATGAAGTCCGCGCGTATCGTGGGCGACGTCATCGGTAAATACCACCCGCACGGCGATACGGCCGTCTACGACGCGCTCGTGCGTATGGCGCAGAAATTTTCCATGCGCTATCCGGCGGTCGACGGGCAAGGAAACTTTGGCTCCATCGACGGCGACGGCGCTGCTGCGATGCGTTATACCGAAGCTAGGATGACGAATCTAACCGAAGAAATATTACGCGATATCGAAAAAGACACGGTTGATTTTATCCCAAACTACGACGACAGAGAGACCGAACCCGACGTCCTGCCTAGCCGCGTGCCAAATTTGCTGCTAAACGGCTCTAGCGGTATCGCCGTCGGTATGGCGACGAATATCCCGCCGCACAGCCTTGACGAGCTGATAGACGGACTTTTGCTAGTGCTTGAGAACAAAAACGCGACGCTAGAAGAGGTGATGCAGTATATAAAAGGGCCTGATTTCCCGACTGGCGGGATAATATTTGGCAAAAAAGGCATCATCGAGGCCTACCGCACGGGACGCGGCCGCGTAAAACTACGCGCCAAAACCCACATCGAAAAAAAGCCGAACAAAGACGTCATCGTCGTCGACGAGCTGCCGTATCAGACGAACAAAGCCCGTCTCATCGAGCAAATCGCTGAACTAGTCAAAGAAAAACAGATCGAAGGCATCAGCGAAGTGCGCGACGAGTCCGATAAGGACGGCATCCGCGTCGTCATCGAGCTAAAACGCGACGCGATGAGCGACATCGTGCTAAACAATCTCTTTAAATCCACGACGATGGAGAGTACCTTTGGCGTCATAATGCTCGCGATAAACAACAAAGAGCCGAAGGTATTTAACCTAATCGAGCTTTTGAAGCTATTTTTAAATCACAGAAAAACCGTCATCATCCGCCGCACAATATTTGACCTAGAAAAAGCTAGAGCTAGAGCACATATCTTAGAAGGCTTAAAGATCGCGCTAGATAATATCGACGAGGTGATCGAGCTCATCAAAAATAGCGCCGACACGCCTAGTGCTCGCGAGGGACTAGTGGCAAAATTTAGCCTTAGCGAGCTGCAAGCAAACGCTATCCTAGACATGAGACTAAGCAAGCTCACTGGTCTTGAGCGTGAGAAACTAGAGGCCGAGCTAGCCGAGCTAATGGCTGAAATCGCACGCCTAGATGAAATTTTAAAGAGCGAAACCTTGCTAGAAAAACTAATCAAAGACGAGCTGCTTGAGATAAAAAATAAATTTAAAGTGCCGCGCATCACCGAGATCGTGGACGACTACGACGATATCGACATCGAGGACCTCATCCCTAACGAAAACATGGTCGTAACTATCACGCACCGAGGCTATATCAAGCGCGTGCCGAGCAAGCAGTACGAGAAGCAAAAACGCGGCGGCAAGGGCAAAGTCGCTGTAACTACGTACGACGACGACTTCATCGAGAGCTTCTTTACGAGCAACACTCACGATACGCTGATGTTTGTGACTGACCGCGGACAGCTCTACTGGCTCAAAGTCTATAAGATCCCTGAAGGAAGCCGCACGGCAAAGGGCAAAGCGGTGGTAAATCTCATCCAGCTACAGCCTGACGAAAAGATCAAGGCGATCATCCCGACGACTGATTTTGCGGAGAGCAAATCGCTCGCGTTTTTCACTAAAAACGGCATCGTAAAACGTACGAATTTGAGCGAATTTAAAAACATCCGCTCTATCGGCGTACGCGCTATCAGCCTAGACGAGAACGACGAGCTAGTGACCGCTCTCATCGTAGAGGGCGAGGAAGAGCCGATAAATCTAATCGACGAGCTTGGCGTAGAGACCGAGATAAACGAGATAGAGGCGATAGAAGCTCAGATCGACGAGGAAAATAGCGAAGAAAACGACGAGAACGCGGCCGAAGGAAGCGACGATGGCGAAAAGATGCTATTTATCGTAACCAAAAAGGGAATGTGCCTCAAATTTAAACTCAGCAAAGTCCGCCAGATGGGCAGAACGGCTCGCGGCGTGACGGGTATTAAATTTAAAGAAGCCGGCGACGAGGTCGTAGGTGCAGCCGTTATCGAAAACAACGATCAAGAGGTGCTAAGCATATCTCAAAAAGGTATCGGTAAGCGTACTACCGCAGAAGAATACCGCCTAACGAATCGCGGCGGCAAGGGCGTAATCTGCATGAAGCTAACGAATCGTACCGGCGATCTAATCGGTGTCGTAATGGTCGATGAAGAACAAGATCTGATGGCTCTAACCTCAAGCGGCAAGATGATACGCGTCGATATGCAAAGCATCCGCAAAGCGGGCCGAAACACCAGCGGCGTCATCGTCGTAAACGTGGACGGAGATGACGTAGTTAGCATCGCCAAGTGCCCTAAGGCCGAGGAAGACAGCGGCGAGACCGACGAAGAAACGTTAGAAAATTTAGAATGAATTTAGTGTTTTTGGAATACAATTTGCTAGTAAATTTGCAAACAAAAAAACAACTAAATTTAAAGGTTCAGGAATGAAAAAAATTACATTCGCGGTTTTGGGTGCAGTAGCCTTTTTGACGAGCGGTTGCTCTTTTAATAGCCCTTTTGCCTCCGACGAAACCACGTCGGCAAAGCAAGACATCGTCATTCAAAAGGTCGATAAAGAAGACATCAGAAGCGTGATGAAACAAGAAAAGATGATATACGATATCGAGCAAGTCGATGCGGTATTTGGCGCCGTGGGCGAGGGTATCGCTCCGACCAATACCGTCTCTCACGCCCAGTCGCTAGCCCTAGCCAAGCGCGCTGCCATCGCGGATGCGCACAGACAGCTAGCCGAGAAACTCTACGGAGTCAAGATAAACTCCAAAGATACGGTTAGAGACGCGATACTTAGAGACTCGACCATCACGGCTCAAGTAGCAGGCCTCATCAAAAACGCTTCCATCATCGAGCACGACTTTAAAGACGGGCTCTACCGCGTCAGAATGGAAATGAAAATAGACCAAAGCAAGTGGCAAGAAATTTTTGCTTACTGATTGCCGCTGCGGCATTTCTTTACGGCTCGGAGGAGTTTATCCTCTGGGCCAAAATCTCCACTAAAAATCACACTGTCATTTACGACGATATCGCGCTTTCAAAAGCAATGGTTCTAAGCGAGCTAGAGTATGAGTATCTATGCGAAATAGACGCTTCCAAGCAGCCCGCGCAAAGCTCGCTAGAGTTTTTAAATTTACATAAAAACGAGCTTTTTGAGTGCTTTTTGCCTTACAAATTTAAGGTCGAAGATCGCTTCGTCCAGCACAACAAAAATATGAACTCCACAACCGACCTCACGCTGTTTCCCGTGCGTTTTACGGTGAAATTTAAGCCCTCTTCGGCTATCATAAGCGTATTTAAAAACAAAGAGTAAAAGATGAATATCGTAATAGTAGAAGACGACATAAATATGCGCAAGTCCCTAGAGATCGCGCTTGGCGAATACGACGATCTAAAAATCAAAAGCTATAAAAGCGCGGTCGAGGCGCTTAAAAAAATGGGCGACGACGTCGATCTCATCATCACCGACATCAACATGCCCCAGATGGACGGGCTAGAGTTCATCAAGCGACTTGAGGGCAAATTTGACGTCATCATAATGACGGGCAACGCGACGCTAAACAAAGCCATCGAGAGCGTGCGCCTTGGCGTCAAGGACTTCCTCACAAAGCCTTTTGACGCGCAAACGCTATATGAAGCGATAAAAAGGGTCGAAATTTTACGCCGTAAGCTACCCGCGGCAAGCCTAAAAGCCGCGCAAAACGGGTCAAATTCGCAAGCTGATTCGACCGATTTCGTCGCTAGCTCACCCGCGCTTGCCAATGCACTAAATTTAGCCTCTCGAGTCGCAAAAACGGACGCTTCGGCGATGCTAATGGGCGAAAGCGGCGTAGGCAAGGAGCTATTTGCTAAATTTATCCACAAAAACTCGCCGCGCAAGGACGGCCCGTTTATCGCGATAAACATGGCCGCGATCCCAGAAAATTTGATAGAAAGCGAGCTTTTCGGCTTTGAAAAGGGCGCATTTACCGACGCCTCAGCCATGAAAAAGGGACAGTTTGAGCTAGCAAGCGGCGGTACGCTGTTTTTAGACGAGATCGGCGAGATGCCGCTAAATCTACAGCCAAAACTCCTGCGCGCGATCCAAGAGCGCGAAATTACGCGCCTTGGCGCCACAAAGAGCGTCAAAATCGACGTTCGTATCGTATCCGCGACGAACGCGAATCTGCCCGCGATGATTAGCGAGGGTAAATTTAGAGAGGATCTGTTTTACCGCCTAAACACCGTGCCAGTCGCCATCCCGCCGCTAAGAGAGCGCAAAGAGGAGATCTTGCCTATCGCCGAGCGATTTTTAAAGCAAAGCTGCGAAGAGTTTAGCCTCGGCGCAAAAAGCTTTTCCGAAGCGGCGGTAAAAGAGCTAGAAAACTACGATTTCCCGGGCAATATCCGCGAACTTATCTCCGTCGTACAACGAGCAGCGATTCTTAGCGAAGGCGAGGAAATACAACCGGGCGACCTTTTTTTGCAGGCTCGCAGCAGAAAATAGCTTAAATTTAAGCTTTACGCGAGTAAAATAAGCAGGATTTTAGTTTAAATTTAGCCGGCCGAGACGGCGACGCTGAAAATGCGACGTACGACTCGTCAAATTTGGGCGGTAAATTTGAATCTGAAAGAAGTTAAATTTAACCGCAAATTCGAGTTAAATTTAATGGGCAAGAGCGGTTGCGATTAGCTTTATGTCAAAACCTAAATTTAGTCCGTGAAGTCCGATAAATCTTTAACGTTGTGTCAAGCCAAATAGGCTTGTCGCAGGGCGGCTTTGCTGACCGAGAAGTTAAAAGAAAGCCAAAAATAAAAAGGAGCCAAAAATGAGAAAATTTAACGTTGCCGTCGTAGGTGCAACCGGCGCAGTCGGAGAGGAGCTTTTCCGCGTTATGGAGGAGGTGGATTTCCCGGTGGGCGAGCTACTACCGCTAGCAAGCGCGAAAAGTGCGGGCACCCAAATAGAGTTTAAAGGCAAAAATCACAAAGTTGTGGAGCTCACCGAAACCATTTTTGATGAGCACGAGATCGACATAGCATTTTTTAGCGCGGGTGGATCTGTGTCCGAAAAATACGCTAAATTTGCAGCCGCCAGCGGCGCCGTAGTGATCGACAACACCAGCCATTTTAGGATGGACGCGGACGTGCCGCTAGTCGTACCCGAGTGCAACCCGCAGGACATCGCGCAGTGGAAAACCCGCGGTATCATCGCCAACCCAAACTGCTCGACCATCCAAATGGTGCAAATTTTAAAACCGCTAGACGATGCGTACGGCATCAACCGCGTGGACGTCTCGACCTATCAGGCGGCTTCGGGCGCGGGCAAAGAGGGCATGGAGGAGCTAGTCACGCAGCTACAAAAGTTTTTCGAGTTTAAGCTCGACGAGTGCGAGCCGAAGGTCTTTGCCCATCAGCTAGCGTTTAACGTTATCCCGCACATCGACGTATTTTTGGACAACGACTACACGAAAGAGGAGATGAAAATGGTCAACGAGACCCAAAAAATCCTCCACAAAAATATGGAAGTGAGCGCGACCTGCGTGCGCGTGCCGGTGCTTCGCAGCCACTCTGAGGCTATCACGATTCATTTTGATAGAGATGTTGACGCCGCGGCCGCCCGCGAAATTTTGCGCAAGGCACCTAGCATCGTAGTCGTGGACGAGCCCGCCACGAAAAAATACCCGATGCCAAGCATCTCAAGCGACACCAACGAGACCTACGTCGGACGCATCCGCACGGATAACTACCGCAAAAACGTCCTGCATCTGTGGTGCAGCGCCGACCAGATCCGCGTGGGGGCGGCGACCAATGCCGTGAGAATCGCGCAAAAATGGATAGAGATGCAGGAATAGCCCGCCCGCGTTTTTTAAATTTGCCGAATTTGCGCTTTTATTTGGCGTAAATTCGGCTAAAATTTGATTCTGTCTCTTATACACATCTCCGAGCCCACGAGACTAGCGCTCATCTC
>CAUUAH010000005.1:0-20655 GCA_963542985.1 uncultured Campylobacter sp.
ATGAGCGCTAGTCTCGTGGGCTCGGAGATGTGTATAAGAGACAGAATTTGATCATTGCCACTAAATTTTGATTTTACCGCTAAATTTTGTTTTTGCATCTATTCTCCGTTTTATTTTTGCCGACTGGGCGGGCGCAGGCTAAATTTCTCAAATTTAACCCGCAAAGGCTTCAAATTTGCCGCCCGCGACTACCGCGCATTGTAAAAAAAGTCAAAGCCGTTGCGTCTAAATAGCAAATTTTGACCGCCGCCTTTAGCGAGCAGGCCGAGAGCTTCTTTGCGGCTTGAGACCACCTTTTGCCCCACTTGTATCAGCTTGTCGCCGACTCTGACGCCAAATTTCGCCGCGCCCGAGCTTGCGTCGACGCTTTTTACCGTTAGCTTCTCGTCAAAGGTTATGCCGTAGAGCTTTTGCACACTCGCTGCATCGCTGCTTTGCGGTATGGAATGCAATTTTGCGTCGCTAGCAGAGGCCTTTTTATCCGCTTTCGTCGGCACTTTTTGCTCTTTTTTGGCCGCATCGTCCGAGACTGCTACGCCAAATCTCAAAATCTCATCGCCGCGCTTGATCTCAAATTTGAGCCGCTCGCCCTTTTTGGCGAACAAAATCCTCTCGTTTAGCTCGCGCAAGCTCTCAAATTTCTCGCCGTTTACGCTCAAAATTTCATCACCCACCATCAGCGCCGCGCCGCGTCCGAGCGGATCGACGCTCTTTACGTAGAGTTTGCCGTCTCGCTCCTCAAAGACTGCGCCCACGTCGCCGTAGTAGACGTCTTTATACGCCGCAAAGTGCCTTAGATAGCGGCTTGGCACGAATTTATCCTCGCCCACGGCGATACCGCGCAGTTTGCAGCATGGGCTTAGCACGGCGCCCGTGCCGTTTACGTCAAACGTAAGCACGTCCAGCTCGCCTAATGCCTGCGCCTGCGCCTTTACGTGGCCGTAGACGGTCGCGTTTAGATCGCGCGTGACGCTGACCCAGTCGCTTTTTTTCGTCGCGTTATCATCAGCCATCTTCATAGGCTCAAGTTTGGCGTCTGAGGCGACCAGATAGAGGCCCAGATACGGGTCAAATTTGACGTAGTTCTTCACGGGGATTTCGCCTTTAGGTACGGCGATTAGATTTGGCGTGATCGCGATACCGCCGTTGCCCGCGATGTTTACCATAGCGGGCAAATTTTTCTCGAAGCAAGCGTTAAAATCATCCTGCGTCGGGCGCGGCTCGGCTCTAAGCGACGCGGCAAATGCGCAAATCACAAAAACCGCAAAAAGTGGAGAGCAAAATTTGCGGGCTAAATTTGAGTTCAAATTTACAGCCGCACCGTCCAAAGCGCCGCCGAAATTTAACCACGCAAGTCCAAAAACCGCGTCCAAACGGCGCAAGAAAGCTGCGCGTTTCATTGCCCTAGCCCCATGCCGGCAAAGCCGCCTAGCATCCTTGACGCGGCGTTTTTGCGGTCGTCCTCGATCATCTTTAGCACGTCGTTTACGGCGCTGATGAGCAAGATCTGCAAGCTCTCCTTATCCTCTAGCAAGCTATCGTCGATGCTGATATCAAGCACCTCGCCCTTGCCGTTTGCCCTGACGCTGATGAGCCCGCCGCCGCTTTTCACGCTAAATTCGCGCTTTTGGCTCTCCTGCTCGATCTCCTGCGCCTTTTTTTGCGCCTCCTCGAGCATCTGTCCCATTTTTGAAAAATCTATCCCCTCAAACATAAACATCCTTTCAAATTTCGCGTTATTTTAGCCAATTTAAGCTAAATTTACTTTATTTAAAGCCTGCAATGCAAGTTTCGTTCCCGCCTTGAAATTTGCGGCGGATACGGGTGCTTGAGGATAAATTTGAGCCCGAAAAGCCGTCAAATTTGACGATGAAATTTTGCTTTAAATGAACTGCGCGAGTTTTGATCTATTTTGGCTCCCGCAAGCATGCCTGCGTAGTTTTCTAGCGTGGCCTTTTCTGCAAATTTTGAGAAATTTACCTGGAATAATAGACAGATCAAAGAGCTAAAAGAGCATTTCGGCAAATTTAAAAGCCGAGCGTAAAGCGCGACAAAATAAACTATCGCGGAGCCAGAGCCCGCCCAAACGAGTGCACGTCAGATATCTTTGAACTCCGCCGCGACCGATTTTTCCAGATTTACCGCCTTGCCGAGGATCGTTATCGCCTTTTGCCTGCACTTGTTCACGCATCTGTAGCAAATCGTGCAGCACTCGCCAAATCTCGCCTTGCCGTGCGCGATTTTTATATTTTGCATCGGACAGGACTTCGCGCACTCGCCGCATCCGTTGCAGCGAGCCGTATCAAGGCTCGGTTTGCGCCTAGCAAACGGCGTTTTGTCCCAAATTTTCATCCATAGTCGCTGCCCCAAAAGCCCCGCGATACGGCATAGCACGCCTAAGCCCTCTTGCGGCGGCTTACCCGCGGCAAATGCATCTGAGGCGCGCTCTAGCTTGGCGTTTGCCTCTTTGATCAGACGCTCGTTTTTCTGCGCTGAATAGCTAAAAATCGCCACGTCGAGGATAAACGCGGGCATTCTGATGTGCGCGCCGCCCGTTATCCTCGCGCCCGCTCGCCTTAGTATCCTAGCCGCGCAGCCAGCTCCGTCGCCGCTAAAAATCTCCATCGTAGCGATGATAAATACGTTTTTACCGCGGAAATTCGCGCTGTTTTCGCAAATGAACTCGCGCACGATCTGCGGCAGGTCGCTAAAGTAAACGGGATAGGCGAGAATGATGTCGTCATGGTGTTTTAACAGCTCGCTGCAGGCCTCATCCTCGATCGAAACTGCGGGGATATCGCCGCCCAGACGTTCTATAAATCTCTTTACGCAATGCTTCGTGTTGCCCGTGGAGCTAAAATAAATCGCTATCATTTTGCGAATCCTTTTAAATTCAGGCGCAAGTTTTCGTCAAATTCGTCAAATTTAACACTAAACAGCGACAAATTTAAATAAATTGCTATTTGGCGCATTCGCTTTTTGTCTGTTTGCAAATAACCGTCGCGCCGCACTAGTCTAAATTTTACCGCAAATTTGACCAGGCGTCACAAAACGTAAATTTAAACGGTTCTGTGCAAGAAGCGCCAAATTTGGCTATATATTATTTTACGATCTCGTTTTGCGCGTTTACCTGTACGATTTTTGGCTCGAAATCTTTCGCTTTTTTGGCGCTCATCTGAGCATAGGCCACGATGATAACGACGTCGCCGACGCAGACTTTGCGCGCGGCCGCGCCGTTTAGGCAGATCTCGCCCTTTTTCTCGCCGCGGATCACGTATGTAGCGAAACGCTCGCCGTTATTGACGTTTAGGATCTCGACTTTTTGGTATTCGCAAAGCCCCGCAGCCTCGATGAGCTCGGGTCCGATCGTGACCGAGCCCACGTAGTTTAGGTTGGCGTCCGTCACGCGTGCGCGGTGGATTTTGCTTGATAAAATTTCGATTTTCATCGGCAGTCCTTTGTGTTTTTTGGGAAAATTATACTATAAATTTAGCCGCGAAAAGCAACTTTATATAGCCGCGGCGATTCGTTTTTGCTTGCTTGACGCGATAAAATTCGGAGTTAAATTTGTGATCAAATTTGATTTTAGAGGCATTTGCGCGAGCGATAAAAACTGCGATAAATTTGACGCTACTTGGCAATAAAATAGAAATTTAGGCACGAGAAAAGGCAAATTTTACTCGAATTTACCCTTGCTTCGTCGCCGTTTCGTTCGTAAATTTAGGCGCGGCTTACTTGCCTAAAAGTTCGCGCACGACCTCTTTGTCGCTAAACGGATATTTTACGCCCTTGATCTCTTGATAGGTTTCGTCGCCCTTGCCCAAAATCACCAAAATTTCATCCCGCGCGAGGCTTTCAAGCGCGTATTTTATCGCATCCTTGCGGTTTGCGATGCATTTTACGCTCTCGTTCATCTCTAGGCCGCCGCATATCTCGGCGATGATGCTTTCTGGCTCTTCGCTGCGGGGATTGTCGCTGGTAACGACGAGCCTGTGCGCGTATTTTTGCGCTATTGCGCCCATTTTAGGGCGTTTGGTGCGATCTCTATCGCCTCCGGCGCCAAAAACCGCGACGATTTTGCGGTGGCGAAGCGCGTTTAGCACCTTTTCGATGCCGTCTGGCGTATGCGCAAAGTCCACAATAACGAGCGGCTCGCGACTAACGACCTCCATGCGCCCCTCGACGCCATCAAATTTCGACGCAGCGCGCGCGATCTGCTCTAGCGGCCTATCCGTCAGCGTCGCGACGCAAGAGACGGCTGCTATGAGGTTATAGAGGTTAAATTCGCCGTGCAAATTTGAACTTAGTTTCATTTGCCCGCGCGGAGTCTTTAGCGTCCCGTGTATGCCGCCTTCCAGCGAATACTCGCCGGGCGCAAAGTCCGCGTCCGCATGAAGCGCGTAAGTTAGGGCGTTTGCTGGGTTAAATTTGATCCCGCCGCGGTCGTCTATGTTTATGAGCTTTGGCGCGTCGTCTGCGAAAAACTCGCTCTTTACGCGCGCGTACTCTTCAAACGTGCCGTGATAGTCGAGGTGATCCTGGGTTAAATTCGTAAAAATTTTCATCGCAAACGATAGGCTCTCGATGCGTTTTTGCGCAATGGCGTGCGAGCTAACCTCCATCACGAAGTACTCGCAGCTGCGCTCGCTAGCGGCTTTGAGGTAGCTAAGCGTGCGTAAAATTTCGCTCGTCGTTAGTGCCTTGTCGTCGATGCGTTCGCCGTTTATAAAAGCGCCGCGAGTGCCGCACAGGCCGCATCCGTAGCCTAAATTTAACAACGTAGCGCATATAACCGCTGCGGTCGTGGTTTTGCCGTTCGTACCCGTGATGCCGATGATTTTGATGTTCTCGTCGATACCTAGCAGCCGCTTGCACTCGGCCAAATTTATGATTTTTGCGCCCTTTGCTTTGGCGGCGGCTTCAAATTTGGCGTTCGTCGCCGTTTTTACGAAATAGCAACCCGCTTCGCATTCGTTCGAGTTGTCGGTGACGAAGCCTTCTTTAACGTAAATTTTCACTTTCGGCCTTTTCGTTGATTTCGCGAGCCAGTGCGCTTAGTCGCTCGTCGCCGGCAAACATCACGGCTGCGGTCTCGATGTAGTTTAGCCCCATTTCGATGAAGTCGTTTTTGATAAGATTTTGCAAAAACTCGAGAAAATCGTCGCGGTTATCGATCATCACGCGTGTGGAAAACATGATATCCTCGAAGGTGCTTTTAAACCCGCCGCGCCTAACAGCGTCCATAAAATCGGCATAGCTGATCGCGTTTTGCTCCTCAAGGCTCTCATCGTCGTTAAATTTCGCCTCAAGTGCGCCTAAAATTTCCTCTAGCTCATCGGGGCTCATACCGAGCTTGTCTTTTAGCTTAAATATCTCAAAAAGCGTCATAGCCTCGTCGCGACGAGTCTTAGCAAGCGAACAAAGCATGATGAGAAAAAGCAGCTTTTTGTCAGGCTTCTTGTCATAGGCGAGCGAAAAATAGCTCGCTGCGGCGTCAAATTCGCCCTTATTAAACGCTTTTAGTCCCGCCTTTTTGTAATCAATCAAATTTAACTTCCTCGCCGATAGGGATGTTTACGACCTCTAAATCGGGGTGGATATCCATGCGGAGCTGGCGCTCGATGCCGTATTTTAGCGTAGTCGAGCTAGCCGCACAGCCATGGCAGTGGCCGGTAAGGCGAACGTAAATTTTGCCGTTTTTGATGCCTAGCAGCTCCATGCCTCCGCCGTCGTTTTCAAGCATAGGCAAAACCTTTTGCAGGCTGGCTTTTACGGGCTTTAGAAGCTCTTCATCGGTAAATGGGATCATTTTTAACCTTTTTAAATTTTTGAGATATTATAGCAGATAAAATTTTAAATACGCTATGAGTTTAGCGTTTTGGCGGCTATTTTTGACTTGGATAAATTTGGAGCTTTAAGCGATTCTATGTATGAGTGAGTCAAATTTAAAAGATGCCAGCAACGGTTTAAAGATGGGAAATGTGCGATAATAGAAAGACTCCAACCTGCAATCAAAGCTCTAAATTGTTATGTGAACGGTCGTTGTGTATCACAAAAACACTTTTCGGATATTATAAATTCGGCATATTACGCTTGTCGTGCGATCAAATCTTTTAAAAAGCAAATTGATGCATAAAATTCAAAATAAAAGTCTCCACAAAATTTATCATTTTCCGCCCATATGTAAAATTACAAACGATGTAGCAGAGAAGCAAACAAATTTAATTGAGATAAAAAGCCAGAGTGGATTTTGAGATAACTAGGGTGAGTAAATTTAAAAAGAAAAAGAGAGCCGAAGCTCTCTAAAAATTATTCTTTGATTAGCTCGATATAAGCCATCTCAGCAGCATCGCCTCGGCGAACGCGAGTCTTAACGATACGCGTGTATCCGCCGTTTTTGCCTACGAATTTTGGAGCTAGCTCGGTTACTAGCTTGTTCGTAGTTTCTTTATCCTGCAAGCTGGCAAAGACCGCTCTGTGAGCGTTGCTGTCGCCTTTTCTCGCTCTAGTGATTAGCTTTTCGATATAGCTTCTTAACTCTTTTGCCTTAGGCAAGGTCGTCTCTATCTTTTCGCTTTTGATGATAGCGATAGCTAAATTTTTAAGTAGAGCCGAGCGGTGAGCCGACGTCCTACCTAGTTTTCTGTATCCGTGACCGTGTCTCATTTATCTTCCTTTTACTCTTTTGCACTCATTTGTGATTTTAGGTCGGCGATTTTTTTCCTGAGTTGCTCTTTGCCGCCGCCTAGGTCGCCGCCGACCGGATATCCGATCTCTTGCATAACGGCCTTAATCTCTTCAAGAGATTTTTTACCTAAATTTTTAAGCTCTTTTAGCTCGTTTTCATCCATCAAAGCAAGCTCGCCGATAAATCTAATCTCGGCTTTATCAAGGCAGTTGAAGCTTCTAGCGCTCAAATTTAACTCTTCTACGCTTTGTAGCAACTTCCCATGCTCGCTACCCGAAGTTTGAGCGTTTAAGCCTGCAGAAACGTCAATATTTAAAACACCTTTAAATACCGACATCTGCTGATACATCGCCTCGATCGCGTGTTTAAAAGCCTCGATCGCACCCACTTGTCCGTCCGTCGTAACCGTGAAAATAATCTTCTCATAGTCGGGATTGTCCTCGACTAGAACATTTACTAGCTCGTAAACTGCTTTTTTAACAGGCGTAAAAAACGCATCAAGGGCTATATAGCCCTCTTCGGTATTATCTCTTATCTCTTCACTCGGGACGTATCCGATACCTTTTTGGATGATTACGGAAAATTTAAGCTCCGCGTCCTCGTTTATGGTCGCAAGATAGGCGTCCGGATTTACGATATCTACGACATCACTTTTTAGATCGCCGGCTTTTATCTCTTTTGGACCTTTAAACGAATACTCGACCACTTCGCGCTCAGACTCGTTTTTTAGCTTAAAGCGGATATTTTTTAAATTTATAATAAACTGCGCTACGTCCTCGAGCATGCCTCTCATCGAATCAAATTCGTGAGATACGCCCTCTATCTTGACACCCGTAGCCGCAAATCCAACCGTGCTGCTATATAAAAGTCGTCTTAGCGGATGAGCCAAAGTGACCGCATAGCCCGTCTCAAACGGATACGCGGTTATTCTGGCGACATTCTCGCTTATACTCTCTACTGAAATTTCGGTAGGCATATAAGCTGATGTGGTAATTTTTCTCATCGTTATACCCCTTATTATTTCGAATAAAGCTCTACTATGAATCTTTCCTCGACAGGAATGACGACTTCTTCCCTTTCCGGAGTTCTTGTGAAAATTCCGAATTTTTTATCTTTCTCGACATCAACCCATGCCACGATACCAGTTTGTGCAGTAAGGTCAATCGCGCGAACGATTTGCGGATTGTTTTTAGATTTTTCGATAATCTCTACTTTAGCGCCCGCTTGAACTCTATAAGAAGGAATATCCACCCTCTTGCCGTTTACCAAAATATGTCCATGAGTAACTAGCTGACGAGCAAAGCGGCGAGTAGTCGCAAAGCCCATTCTATAAACTACGTTATCTAGTCTTTGTTCCAAAAGCTGTACCAAAAGCGCACCGGTATTTCCCTCGCGGCGAGCAGCCTCTTGGAATAGGCGGCGGAATTGCTTTTCGCTAATGCCGTACATAAATTTAGCTTTTTGTTTTTCGCGAAGCTGTAAGCCGTATTCGCTTATCTTGCTTCTTCTTTGTCCGTGTTGTCCCGGAGCGTAAGGTCTTTTGTCAAGCGCGCTCTTACCTGCCAAGCGACGCTCGCCCTTTAGCGCCAAACTAACGCCGAGTCTTCTTTCTAATTTTTCAACGGGTCCTCTATATCTAGCCATAATAATTCTCCTAAATTTCTAATTATACGCGGCGGCGTTTCGGCGGTCTGCAACCGTTATGCGGAAGCGGAGTTATATCTTTTAAAAATGTTACTTTTATTCCCTCTACCGCGCCTACGCTCTTGACTGCGGTCTCTCTGCCGCTGCCAGGACCTTGTACTTTAATGCCTACTTCTTTTATGCCGTGCTCTTTTGCTTTAGTTAGAGCGTCTTCGACTGCTTGTTGGGCTGCATAAGGAGTTGATTTTTTACTTCCTTTAAAGCCTAGTCCGCCAGCACTGCTCCAAGCGATAGCATTTCCCATTTCATCGGTAACCGTTACCATAGTATTGTTAAAAGTCGCGCTTATATAAACGATACCTTTAGCAATACTTTTTCTTACAATTTTCTTTTTAACTACTTTTCTTTTTGCCATCGCTTATCCTTATTTCGTCGCAGCGCCGACTGTTTTGCGCTTGCCTTTTCTAGTTCTAGCGTTTGTTTTGGTCTTTTGACCGCGCACCGGAAGACCTTTTCTGTGTCTTAACCCACGGTAGCTTCCTAGATCCATAAGAGCCTTGATGTCCATAGCGACGCTTTTTCTAAGGTCGCCTTCCACTACGTGGTTCTCTTGGATCTCTTTGCGGATAGCCGCAGCTTCGTCTTCGGTTAGATCGTTTACTCTTTTGTCGTAAGAAATTTTAGTAGCATCCAAAATTTGACGAGATTTGTGAAGACCGATACCGTAAATATAGGTCAAACCGTATTCGATTCTCTTTTTCTTTGGTAAATCCACACCTGCGATACGTGCCATGCTTTATCCTTGTCTTTGTTTATGTTTTGGATTTTCGCAGATTATGCGAACTACGCCTTGGCGCTTGACAATTTTGCACTTGTCACACATCTTCTTTACAGAAGGACGAACTTTCATTCTAGTCTCCTAAAAATTTATTCCACTTTTAGGCTGCATCAGGTTTAACGAAATTTTAAACCAACTATTTTCAAAACAAGTGGTGGGTTTTGAAAACAATTCTTCATACAGCAATTTGTCGCAAAGGGCTGAGTATAGCCAAATTTAGCTTTTAATTTACTTATGGCGGTAAATTATCCTACCCTTATCCAGACTGTAAGGCGTTAGTTCCACCTTTACGCGGTCTCCAGGCATTATCTTAATATAATGCATCCTCATCTTGCCCGCAATGTGACATAAAATCACGTGTTTGTTGTCGAGCTCAACTTTAAACGTCGCGTTTGGCAGCGCCTCGATGACGTTGCCGTCAATCTCTATGACGTCGTCTTTAGCCACTTAACTCCTTTTTGTTAAATTTACTTTCGCCGTTTGACGGAAGTTTGAAATTAAAATTTTAAAATTTACAAGTCGCACAAACAACTTGTAAATTTTAAAATTTTACGCTAGGCTTAAAATCTCCGCACGTCCGTTCACGACAGCCATACAGTGCTCGTAGTGACTAGTTCTTAGTCCGTCTTTGCTGGTTACTTTCCATTTGTCGGGACCGATCGCTGGAGTGCCGTCTTTTTGGCAAATCATTGGCTCCACGCAAAATACCATTCCGTTTTTGATTTTCGGTCCGGATTTTGGACTGCCGCCTTCTAAATAATTTAAAATTTGTGGATCTTCGTGCGGGCGCCTGCCGATGCCGTGACCGCAAAATCCGGTTAGCGGAACGAATCCGCGAGCTCTTATAAATTTCTCGATTTCAAAACTAAGCTCTTTAAAGTGCATTCCCGCTTTTACGGTATCTATCGCAAAGTATAACGCGTCTTTGGCGCAAGCGATCAGTTTTTCGTCCTCGCGCGAAATTTGACCCACGCCCCAAGTTCTAGCCGAGTCGCCGAAATATCCGTTCAAATTTGAGCCGATATCGACGCTTACGATGTCGCCTTCTTGTAGTTTGTATTCGTTCGGGATTCCGTGGATGACTACTTCGTTTACACTGATGCAAGCTGCGTTTGGAAAGCCGTAAAGCCCCTTAAACGCCGGCTTTGCGCCTGCGGACCTTATCATATCCTCGCAAATTTTATCTATTTCGAGCAGTGAGATGCCGGGCTTGATCACGCTTTCTACGTAGTCGAGGGTTTGAGCGACGATTTTATTCGCCGCTCGCATCTTCTCTATGTCGTTTGGCTGCATGATGGTTATAGCCATTACAAGCCTACCGCACTTAGAGTTTGATATTTGTTCATATAAATTTGAGCTTCTATCCTTCGCATCGTATCAAGCGCAACAGAAACTACGATCAGCACAGACGTGCCGCCGAAATAAAACGGAACGCCCATAATTTTAACGAGCACCCAAGGAAGCGTTGAGATAAGCCCGAGGTAAATCGCGCCGCTAAAAGTTAATCTTGATGCGACCTCGTTTAGATAGCCTGCCGTACCCTCGCCTGGTCTAATGCCTGGAATAAAGCCGCCCTGTCTTTTTAAATTTTCGCTGATATCTTTTGCGTTAAACGCTATCGAAGCGTAAAAATATGCAAAAAATACGACCAGCAAGAACGTTAAAAAGTTGAAAAAATAGCTATTTGGATTTAAAAAATCGTGAATAGCTTGGATATAAGGATTTGTGCTGGCCTGCAAAATGGTACTTGGGAACATCAAAATCGCACTGGCGAAAATCGGAGGAATAACGCCGCTTAAATTTACCTTGATAGGTATATAGTTCATGATGCGTTTGTTTTGATTTTCCATCACTACCTTACGCGAATAGCTCACAGGCACGCGTCTCTCGCCCATCTCGACGTAGATAACTATGCCTACCGTGACCAAGATAACAAGCAAAATTACGATAACTACAAGGAAGTTCATCTCGCCCGTATTTACCAAATTTACCGTTCCGCCGATGGCTGAAGGTATGCCGCTAACAATACCCGCGAAGATAATAAGGCTGATACCGTTGCCGATACCGCGCTGCGTGATCTGCTCGCCTATCCACATCAAAAGCATAGTTCCCGTTAGCATCGAAGCTGCTGCAATCGCGATAAATAAATTCATATCTATCATTATCGCGTCCTCTCCGCCTCTACCGTGAAGGCTCTGAAGCCCCATACTAACGCCTACTGCTTGAACAAGCGTGATACCGATAGTGGCATAGCGGATGATCTGCATATATTTTTGCATGCCGTCGCGGTCTTTTTTCATCTTGCCCAAATTTGGGAAAGTAGCCGCTAAAAGCTCCATAATAATCGATGCCGTGATGTATGGCATAATGCCTAGAGAGATGATGCTAAGGCGCTCTGCGGCCTTACCGCTGAACATATTAAATAGTCCAAGCGCATTTGCGGAATTCGAATCGAAAAACTCTTTAATAACATTGACGTTTACGCCAGGAACCGGCACGTATGCCAGTATCCTGTAAGCAAATAAAAATGCCAACGTGATTAAAATCTTGTTGGTCAATGTCTTATTCATTACGCACGTCCGCTAACGGTTACGTTCTCGTCTTTGATTTTCGAAGCCAAATCTTTCGCGCTCACTCCGATCAATTTGATTTTCTTGACGCTGCTTGAAATTTTATGTACGGTAGCGATAGTAGCGATAGTGATCTCGCTTAGCTCTTTTACCGCAACGATTTTTTCTACGTTGATTACGTAAGGTTTCTCAAATTTAGAAGTGAAGCCTACTTTTGGAAGGCGTCTTTGAAGCGGTTGCTGGCCACCCTCGAAGCCTCTTTTTTCATTGTAGCCTTTTCTAGCTCTTTGACCTTTGTGTCCTTTACCAGCGGTTTTACCTTGACCGCTACCTTGACCGCGACCTAGTCTTTTGATTTGTCTAGTCGAGCCCTCGGCAGGTTTTAAATTTTCTAGTCCCATATCTTCTCCTTAGCCTTTAAGCATACTTAGCGCTTTTAAAGTAGCGCGAACGACGTTTGCCGAGTTGTTTGAGCCAAGCGATTTTGTTAGGATGTCCTTGATGCCCGCAAGCTCTAGAATAGGACGAGCACTACCGCCCGCGATTACGCCTGTACCTTCGCTAGCAGGGCGAAGTAAAACGCGGCTAGCGTTAAATTTAACTTCTACATCGTGAGGTATAGTAGAGCCTTTTCTTTTTACCTCGATGATGTTTTTAAACGCGTCGTCGACGGCTTTTCTCATAGCGTCCGGTACCTCTTTTGCTTTACCGAAGCCAAAGCCTACTAGGCCGTTTCTGTTTCCTACTACGACAAGAGCCGTAAATCTAAATCTACGACCGCCTTTTACGACCTTTGTAACGCGGCCGATATCAACCATTACTTCTTCGAATTCTTCTCTGTTATATTTTTCCATAGCGATTTTCCTTATAGTTTGATACCGTTTTCACGTAATGCGTCTGCAAAAGCCGCTACGACTCCGTGATACAAATAGCCGTTTCTGTCGAATAATGCCGTTTCTATTTTTTTAGCTTTTAGAGTTTTTGCAAATTCTTTAGCCAAAGTTACGGCGCCTTCTTTGTTTGCTTTTACGCCTAGTTTTCTGCCGTCGGCTGCCGCTATAGTTACGGCTGCTACGTCGTCGATAGCTTGGACGTAAAGAGTTCTGTTTGATTTGAAGATAGAAATTCTAGGCAATACCGCAGTGCCGGAAATTTTGGCTCTGATTCTTCTTTTTCTCTTGATTCTAAGAGCGAGTTTTCTTTTTAATACATTTGCTGTCATTATCTATCCCTTACTTCTTAGATGTCTTACCGGCTTTGCGGATGATGCGCTCTTCTACGTATTTAACGCCCTTGCCCTTATATGGTTCAGGCGGTCTGTACGCTCTGACTTGAGCTGCGATCTGGCCGACCACTTGCTTATCGTCGCCTTTGATAGTTATGATGTTTTTCTCTACGCTGATTTCAACGCCTTTTGGCACTTCGTGATTTATCGGGTGAGAAAATCCTAAAGTAAGCTCAAGTACTTGGCCTTTAGCAGCGGCTTTGTAACCGACGCCGTTGATCTCAAGCTGGCGAACAAAACCTTTTGTGATGCCGATGACGATATTGTTTGCAAGCGCTCTATAAGTGCCCCAGTAGGCCCTATCTTGTCTCTCGTCGCTCTTTGGAGAAAATACTATGTGAGCATCTTCGATTTTGACGTCTACGTGCCCTTTTGTGTCAAGCTCTTTTAAATGAGCGCCTTTTTTAAATTTAAGGACGTTACCTTCTACGCTGACCTCTACTCCGCTTGGAATAGCTATCGGCTGTTTTCCTATACGTGACATTTTTTTCCTTTTTACTTGTCTAGGGTATGTCTACTTTTACGAATGGATACCGCAATACCATAAAAATAGAAATGAATCGAAGCGATAAAAATCGCTTCAAACACTTTAATTTTCTCGTCAAATTTGACTTACTTTTTTTGGATCTGCTTCCGAAAATTTGCCGTCAAATTTGACATCGTCGTTTTTAAATTTAGCTTTCGCAAATTTGGATAAATTTGCAAGTCGAGCTAAATTTGGGAAGTCTCTTAAATTTGAGCTTCCGTTTTTAAATTTTATAAATTTGACTGCGAAAATTTTTCGTAAATTTTATAAATTACGAAAACCTGCCGAGTCAAATTCCATTTCAAAGTAATCTAAAACGCTACCCCGTAGCGTTTTAGACAATTACCACACAGAGCAGAGAATTTCGCCGCCTACGCCAGCTTTGTGAGCGTCTTCGTTGCTTAAAACACCCTTACTGGTGCTAACGATGATCGTTCCGTAGCCGTTTTTAAATCTCTTGATCTCGTCTTTTCCCTTATAAACGCGGCGACCCGGGCTTGATACGCGCTTAAGCTCGTTAATCACGCTTCTGCCGTGCTCGTCGTATTTCAAAACTACGTTTATAAATTTCTTTTTATCTTCTTCTACGACGTTGTAGCTCTCGATATAGCCTTTAGCCGCAAGGATAGATAAAGTAGCCTCGACGACGTTTGAATGAAGAAGCTTTGTAGTTTCAAGTCTTCTCATTGCGGCGTTTCTAATGCGAGTTAGTCCGTCTGAAATTAAGTCGTTTAACATTTCTCTTCCTTACCAGCTTGCTTTTTTTAGACCCGGGATTAGTCCCTCGTTAGCCATTTTTCTTAGGCATACGCGGCAAATTCCAAAATCTTTATAAACCGAATGCGGACGTCCGCAAATTTGGCATCTCGTATAGCCGCGAACCGCAAATTTAGGCTTTCTGGCAGCCTTTGCTATCATTGATTTTTTCGCCATATTACTTTCCTTTCGCAAACGGCAAACCAAATAGCTCAAGCAATTTGAATGCCTCTTTGTCGCTGTTTGTCGTCGTGACTATAACTATATTCATACCGTGAGTACGTAGAATCTTATCGTACTCGACCTCTGGGAACATTAGCTGCTCGTTAAGACCGAAGTTGTAGTTTCCGCGTCCGTCAAAACCGTCTTTTGGAAGACCTCTAAAGTCCTTAACTCTCGGTAGCGCGATAGAGATTAGTTTGTCTAAAAACGCAAACATATTCTCTTTTCTAAGCGTTACTTTTACGCCGACGGGAAATCCCTCGCGCACTTTAAAGCCCGCAACCGATTTTTTAGCATCGGTAACTACGGCTTTTTGTCCTGCGATTAGCGAAATAGTATCGGCGATGTTTTGAAGTTGCTTTTGATCTTTAGCCGATTCGCCAGCGCCTACGCTTATCACGATCTTTTCGATCGCAGGGATTAGCATAGGATTTTTGATGTCGAATTCTTTAGCCAAAGCAGGCTTTACGACCTCGTTATATTTAGCTTTTAATCTATTCATTTTCAGCCCTCAACTTTTGCAACGTTTGAGATATCAATAGGCATCTCTTTATTGATAAAGCCGCCGTTTGGGGTCTTTTCGCTAGGTTTTATAGCTTTTTTAGCTACCTTGCAACCCTCGACGATGACTTGTCCTTTTTTGGCTAGGACGGATAAAATTTTACCTGTTTTACCTTTGTCGTCGCCTGCGATGATCTTAACGGTATCGCCTTTTTTTACTTTAAATTTAACGTTAGCCATTATAACACCTCCGGAGCAAGCGAAACGATTTTCATAAAGTTAGCGTATCTAACCTCACGGCCGACCGGTCCAAAGATACGAGTACCGATAGGCTCGCGTTTGTTATCTAGGATGACGGCTGCGTTTTCGTCGAAGCGGATTAACGAGCCGTTATCTCTTTGAACCTCTTTTTTAGTTCTAACGACGACCGCTTTTACCACTTGACCCTTTTTGATCTTACCATTTGGAAGCGCCTTTTTAACTGAGCAGATGATAACGTCGCCAAGCGTCGCGTATCTTCTCTTGCTGCCGCCCAAAACTTTAATGCACATTAGCTCTTTCGCGCCGCTATTGTCAGCAACCGTAAGCCTCGTAAAAGATTGTATCATTACTCAACCCCCGTCGCTAAAATAGTCTTTAAGCGGAAAGATTTTCTCGCGCTTAGCGGTCTGCATTCGATAGCTACGACTGTATCGCCCGCTTTTGTTTCGTTCTTTTCGTCGTGAATCATATATTTTTTAAAGCGTTTTACGAATTTGTGGTATCTTGGGTGCATAACGCGTCTCTCAACCAAAATCGTAGCCGTCTTATCGCCGGCCTTTTGTAAAACGACACCTTGAATTTCTCTTTTTAATGCCATTTCTCACCCCTTACTTTGAAGCGCTAATTGCAGTGTTGATTTGCGCTATTTCCTTGCGGACGGCGCTAATCTCGTTAGGGTTGCTTAGCTGCATAGTTTTTAGCTTTTGTCTTAAAGTAAATAAAAGCACCTTTTTCTCTTTCAATAACGCGTTAAGTTCTGCAACGCTTTTGTCTTTAATATCAGTATATTTCATTTTCACTCTCTCGCGTTACGATTTTAGTCTTAAACGGAAGTTTGTGGATAGCTAGAGTTAGAGCTTCACGCGCTAATTCCTCATCTACGCCCGCCATTTCGACTATTATACGACCTGGTTTTATGTTCATAACCCACTCTTCGACTCCGGCTTTACCTTTACCCATACGAGTTTGTAGAGGCTTTTTGGTTAACGGCTTATCCGGGAAAACTCTGATCCAAGTTTTAGCCTGGCGTTTTACGTGGCGGGTTAGAGCCACACGAGCCGCTTCGATCTGGCGCGAATTTACGCGGCCTGCTTCTACGGCTTTGATTCCGATCTCGCCCATAGCTAGATCGGCGCCGCGAGTAGCTTTACCGCGGTTTCTGCCTTTCATCTGTTTGCGAAATTTAGTTCGTTTTGGCATCAACATGATTATTTACCTCTTCTTGCTCTGCGCGGTTTTTTATCGGCTTTTTCTTCTTCGTTCTTTTCAGGTTGAACGCCTTTTTGAAGAACCTCGCCTTTAAATATCCACACTTTTATACCTATGTTTCCATAAGTCGTATGCGCTTCGGCAACGCCGTAATCGATCTTAGCTCTTAGAGTGTGAAGCGGAACGCGACCCTCTAAGTACCACTCGGTTCTAGCGATCTCAGCGCCGCCAAGACGTCCAGCAACTGAAATTTTGATACCTTTAGCGCCTGATTTTTGAGCGCCTTGGATAACTTTTTTCATCGCACGTCTAAATGCAACGCGTTTTTCAAGCTGCATAGCTACGTTTTCGGCAGCTAGCTGAGCTGAAGCTTGAGCTTTTCTTTCTTCTTTGATATTTACGTTTACTTCTTTGTTGATTAGCTTTTGGATATCCTCTTTAAGCTTCTCTACGTCAGAGCCCTTTTTGCCGATGATAATACCAGGGCGAGCTGCTACGACGGTTACGCGAATTTTCTTAGCCGTTCTCTCGATCAAAATTTGAGAAACGCCCGCGTAGTAAAGTTTCTTTTTCAAGAAAGCGCGAATTTTGTAGTCTTCGCCGATATTTTCAGCCAAAGTTCCTTTAGCAGGAAACCATCTTGACTCCCAGTTGCGGTTTATTCCTAGTCTTAGACCTATCGGATTTACTTTCTGACCCATATTACGCTTCCTTCTTTTCAGGTTTAGATACTTCTACTAAGATATGAGAAGTCGGTTTGCGGATTCTGCTTGCGCTTCCTCTCGCTCGTGGTCTAAATCTTTTTAATACTGGGCCCGCATCCACGCGGCAGCTTGTAACGATAACCTCTTCGGGCTCAAATCCGCCGTTAGCTACCGCTGAGCTGATAGCCGTGGCGATAAATTTGGCGCCGCGGTTTGGCATAAAGCTAAGGCTAGCTAGTGCAAATTCGGCGTTCATGCCTTGTACTTCTCTTGCGATCAGTCTGGCTTTAGTCGGAGATAGTCTTACGAATTTAATAATTGATTTGCTCATCTTATCCCCTTACTTACCAATTTTCTTTTGCACTGAGCCTTTGTGACCCTTAAATGTGCGCGTAGGAGCAAATTCGCCTAGTTTATATCCGATGTGGTTTTCCGTAACGTATACTGGAATGAAGCTCTTGCCGTTATGAACGTTAAACGTTAGGCCTATCATTTCAGGCACTATCGTGCTGCGTCTAGACCATGTTTTTATCGGCTTGTTGTCGTTAGCTTTTTTAGCGGCAACGACTTTTTTCATTACATGCTCATCGACAAAAGGTCCTTTTTTGAGTGATCTTGCCATCTCTATTTACCTTTCCTTCTTGAAATTATAAGCTTATCGCTAGCCTTCTTGCGGCGAGTCTTAGCACCTTTGGTCGGTTTACCCCATGGAGTAACAGGATGACGGCCTGAGTTTTTCTTGCCCTCACCACCGCCGTGCGGGTGATCTACCGGGTTCATCGCAGAACCGCGAGTTTGAGGACGGATACCTCTGTGGCGATTACGTCCGGCTTTACCGATAGTTACGTTCGCCCAATCTTCGTTACCTACTACGCCGATACTAGCCATGCACTCTGCAAGCACTTGTCTCATCTCGCCGCTTGGCAAGCGAAGCATTACGTATTTTTCCTCTTTACCCATTAGCTGAGCATAACCGCCAGCCGAACGAGCCATCTGAGCGCCTTTACCTGGTTTTAGCTCCACGTTGTGTACGATAGTACCAACCGGGATGTTTCTTAGTTTCATCGCGTTGCCAGGTTTTATGTCTAGACCCGCCTCCGCTGCTGCTACGATATCGCCAACGTTTAGTCCGTTTGGTCTGATGATGTAGCGTTTTTCGCCGTCTTTATAAGCGATAAGCGCGATGCGGCAGTTTCTGTTCGGATCGTACTCGATAGCTTCGACTTTACCTTCGATACCGAATTTGCGGCGTTTAAAGTCGATGATTCTATAAAGTTTCTTCGCTCCGCCTTCTTTATGTCTAGAAGTTATTCTTCCGTTATTATTTCTACCGCCGCTTACAGGGATCTTTACAAGCAAGCTTCTCACGCTAGGTTTAGCAGTGATATCCTCACTCGATAGGCCCGTAATAAATCTGCGGCTAGGTGTATAAGGTTTATAGGTTTTTATCGCCATCTTACGCCTCCGTGTTTTCTAGGCTTGAGCCTTCAGGCAACTTAACGTAAAATTTCTTTATCTCGCTTCGTTGTCCTTCTCTTCCTTTGAAACGCTTAACTTTTCCGTCGATTCTAAGCGAATTTACGCGAAGCGGCGTTACCCCAAAATATTCTTTCAAAATTTCTTTCAGCCTATTTTTAGTCATCTTAGGCGAAGTTTGTATAACGACTACGCCTTGCTCTTGAAGACCGAGAGTTTTTTCCGTATATAAAATCGTTTTGATATCAGTTATATCTGCCATTTCAGCCCTCTTTTATTATAGTTTCAAGTGCGGCCTTCTCGATAACGACGGCACCGTAAGTCGCCACTAAGTAAGCGTTTATTTCGCTCGCATCGATTAGATAGCAGTTTGATAGATTTCTAAACGCGAGTAACGTGTTGTCGTCAAGCAGATCTTTTACGACCAAGGCGTCTCTCAAATTTAACGCGCTGATTATTTTAGCTGCGTCTTTAGTCTTACCGCTTGCGATCTCTATGCTATCTACCGCGAAAATTTTACCCGCGTTAGCTTTTTCGTTTAGCGCGAACTCAAGCGCCAATCTTTTTTGCTTTTTATTGACCTTTTGGAAGTAGTTTCGCTCGTTGCTCGGACCAAACGCTACCGCGCCGCCTACCCAGACGTTAGTTCTGGTTGAGCCCGCTCTAGCGCCGCCGCGACCTTTTTGTCTCCACGGTTTTTTACCGCCGCCGCTTACGAAAGCTCTGGTTTTGGTGTGAGCCGAATTTGAACGCATACCGGACAAATAAGACTTAACGTAAAGATATAGGTTGTGCGGGTTGATCTCAGCGTAATTAGCCGGTAGATCAAGCTCGCTAGCTTTTTCAAATTTTTCGTTTAATACGCAAACTTTACTCATTTTACTATCCTTATTCTGCCCATTGCGCCGTTATAGCCAGCGACGCTGCCTTTTAAAACCAAAATTCCGTTTTCGGCGTCAAAGCTTACGATCTCGTTTTTAACGGTAACTTTTTCGTTTCCGGTGTGTCCGGCCATCTTCATACCAGGCTGAACGCGTCCCGGCCACTCGCGATTACCGATAGAGCCGTGTCTTTTGTGGAAGCGAGAACCGTGGCTTTTTGGGCCACCCGCAAACCCGTGTCTTTTCACGACGCCTTGATAGCCTTTACCTTTTGAGCTGAAGCTAACTTTTAAAATTTTAGCCGAGCTAAGCGGACTAAAATCAAGATCGCCCGCCTCTTTATTGGCGACTTGTAGGGTTGCGAATTTATTAAATTCCGCCGTTAGGCTATATTTTTTTTGCTGACCCTCTATGGCTTTATTTTTTGCTTTACCTTTAGCATAAGCTACTATCGCGCTGCCGCATTCGCTCACTTCGCAAACTTTAGCGTTTACGACCTTTAGAAGCGTAACAGGAATGCTTGGGTTGTTTACCGTTCTGCTCATGCCTATTTTTTCTACGATATATTCCATCTTTCACCTCGCCTTTATTTGCCCATCGCGCGGACTTCGACGTTAACCTCAGGGGCTAAGTCAAGCTTTGTTAGTGAGTCGACGGTATCGGGCGTAGCCGCTACGATATCTAGCATTCTAGCGTGAATTCTCATTTCAAACTGCTCGCGTGAGTCTTTGTTGATGTGTGGTGATTTTAAGACCGTGTAGCGTTTGATCTTCGTAGGCATCGGCACCGGACCTCTGACGTCGGCGCCCGTTCGTTTGACAGCTTCTACTATTGCTGCAACTGTGCGGTCGAGAACTCTATGGTCATAAGCTTTAAGCTTAAGCCTGATTCTTTCCATTTTCTTTCCTTTGAATAGAACTTGTCGCAAACACACGACACTTCTTACTTGTGTAAGAGACTCGGATTTTATCCAAATGGCTTTTTAATGTCAATATTTTGAGCAAATTTGATGAAATTTAATAAAATTATTTCCTTTTTATAAGGAAGTTTTTGTAAATTTGGCTGGAAATTTAGATTTGATTTTGGGATAAATT
>CAUUAH010000006.1:0-20224 GCA_963542985.1 uncultured Campylobacter sp.
AGATGAGCGCTAGTCTCGTGGGCTCGGAGATGTGTATAAGAGACAGCATATTTTTTCGCTGCGTCGTTTAGCTTTTTTATATCGCCAAGGCCAACCGAACGCGAGGCGACGACGACATCGTGCTTGCCGATCGCATCTAGCGCGTCTTCGTCTAGCCAGCTTTTTTTCATAAATTTTATATTTTTTACGCCGGCGTTTTTGGCGTTTTGCTCGCAAAATTTAAGCATTTCTCCAAACGCGTCAAGCGCGGTTAGGCTTTTGGCTCGCCTTGCCATCGGTACGCTAAGGCGTTCCGGTCCGCAGCCAACGTCTAACACGCTATCTCTATCCGTGATAGGCAAGGCACCAGCTAAAATTTGCGCGCTACGCTTTTCAAGCTCGGCCATACCGTTATACATCGCGGCTATTTCGTCCCAATTAACCGCGCTTCCACCGGCTCCGTCTCTCGTCATCGGGGCAAATTTGAGCTCCCTAATCGCCTGCCAGTTTAGTAGTCCTTGCATGTTTGCTCCAAAATATTAAAATTTAACCTGCGCTGAGAGCATAAACGTTCTGCTCTGCCCTAAAAAAAGCATCGTATTGTTGCTCATTCCGTCCACGCTTCCCGGCATCATACTAACCCAATGCTTCTTATCAAACACGTTATTTACGTTAAATCGCAATGTCGTCTCTTTGCCGATCGCTTTGGTGCTATATCTCACGCCCACGTCGGTAAGAAAGTATCCGCCCACGTCGTGAGTGTTCGTCTCGTCCACGTACTGTTTACCCGAGTAGTGAAAATTTGTGCTAAACGCGAACTTATTCGTATTTGGCACGGTGTAATCAAGCAATAAATTTGCGCGGAATTTAGGCTGACCGATCATAAATTTATTTTCCGCATAAGCATTTTTGGCCTGTTTTAGTCTTGCATCAAGTAGCATAAAACCGCCGAACGTGCTTAAATTTTCGGTAAGCTTCCCGCCCGCGGTCATTTCAAATCCCTGATTTACCTGTTTGCCTTGCTCGGAAAATTCCGTATATCCGCCTGCACCCACGCTCTCATAAGCTATCGGTCTTTCAATCCTAAAAAGTGCGGTAGAGACATCAGTCTCTCCTATACGAGCCTTTGCGCCGATTTCGTATTGCTTGCTTCTGGTTGGATCAAGATAAACCGTTTCGCCGTATTTTGGATGCCCTACAGGGTAAGAGTAGGAATAGCCGACATTGATGCTATCGGCGTAGGTTACGTAAAAACTAATATCCTCATTTGGCTTATAGATGAGACTTGCAGCGTAGCTATTGCCGTCTTTTGAGTAGTTTTTCTTTTTCACTCCCGCAGCGCTTATGCTCTCGCTTTTAAACCACGACTTAGAAACCGATAAAAGCGTGCTAAAATGCTCGCTAAATGCGATCTCGTCGGCTATAGAGACATTATTCATATCGCTTGAGCCGCTTTTTCTCTTTGCGCCGCCGCCTTGCCTGAAATTTGGATTTGCCAAAGGCGAAGGGTTGTAGATATTTGAGGTGCCGATATTGCCCGACTGCGCCCTGTTCGGTCTAGAATACGACATCCAGTGAAAGCCGTTTGCCGCAATGCCAAAGTCGTGCTTTAAAAAACCCGTTTCAAATTTACCCAGAGCCTTAGCAAAATAGCTGCGCAGATCACTAGGGCCGCCGCCGTCTTTTTCGCTGTAATTAACTCTATAATCGCCGTTTGCGTTTATAAACGTATTTCGTGCGGTATTCATATTGCGATTAGACCAGTACCAGTGGTAGCCGCCCTCAAAATTCCAATCGTCGTTTAGCTCGTATTTTAGCTTCGCGCTAGCCGTTTTTACCGTGAGGATGCTACCCGCAAACGGCTGCCCGAGACCTTTTTTGTTACTTTTAACCGGGCTTGGCACATCGAAATTTAGCACGCCGTTTCTAGAACCTACGTTAAAGCTAGTAGCAAGCCCATACATATCGTGCTCAAAATAGCTGTAATTGGTCTCCAGCGTTAGCGCGTCGGTCAAATAAAAATCAAGTCCTAGGCTTGCAAATTTTCTTCTATACACGCTATCTTTAACCTGCCTTTGCCCGTCACCGTAATAAACCACGCCGCGGTAGCCGACTTTTTCAAATTTATCCGAAGTATCAAGCCCCCAGCCTAAATGCCCGCGAGAAACGTAATCTGCAAAAATAATATGCTGCGACGGCACGGGGCGCTTTCTAATATAGTTAAATATGTCGCTTGGCGACTGACCGCCGTAGAGCGAGCCTGCAAGGCCGTTTTGCACCTGCATGGTCTCAAAAGCCACCATCGGGATCGAAATCATCGGCATCACATAAAAGCCGTCCCAGAGCATATTACCCACAACTCCGGCTTGAAAGCCGCGCGTTTCGGGGCGAGCTATCTCGGGGCCGAAGCGATACTGAAGCTGCGCCGAAGGGAAAAATTTGATGAGATCGGCCGGCTGCTGAGCGATTTGATTGTCCATCAGCTCACGCGTGAGCGTGTTTATCTGGTATGGCATATTTTGGATCTTTTTGCCCGCCAGCGGACCGCTTACCGCCTCTTTGTTTAAAATTCCTTCGTCGATACCACTTTGACTGACGCTATATGAGCCGCCTCGCACTTCGACGGCATCAAGCTTTACCGTTTCGGTTGCCGCCAAATTTAACGCCGTACAAGCAAACAAGCTAGCACAAGCGGCGATAGAAATATGATTTCTCATAAAAACCCTTTTTTGGTATTTTGATTTAAATTTTTAAAAATACGAAATATCCTTAAAAATTTAAATTTGCTTACAATGAGCGGATATTTTTTAAAATTCGACCTTACCGTCAATCGCTTAATATAAATCTTGAAGTCAAATTTCTAAATTCGACTTCAAGATTTTACAAAACTATATCAAGAGATAAGCTATTTCAAATTTTAAAATTTAACTTCAGCCGAGAGCATAAACGTCCTGCTCTGTCCTAAAAAGATACTTGTGCCCGCACCCGTCGTAGTTCCGTCGATATTTGACGGGAACATTCCGACCCAGTACTTTTTATCAAATACGTTATTTACGTTAAATCTTAGCGTAGTTTGCTTGCCTAGCCACTCTTTGGTCACGTAGCGGATGCCAAGATCGGTCGTAAAGTACGCAGGTACAGCATTTACGTTGCGCTGATCGGCGTAGCGTTTGCCGGTGTAGTGTAAATTTGCGCTTAGGGCTAGCTTGTCGGTATTTGGCACGACGTAGTCAAAGAGTAAATTTGACTGAACTTTTGGTTCGCCGACCACGATCTTGCCCTGCGCGTAGGCTTGTTTTGCCTTTTTAAGCTTCGGCTGTATTAGCGCGACGCCGCCCATTACGCTAAGATCGTTTGTGATCTTGCCTCCTGCGGTAAACTCTAGGCCTCTATTTACCTGCTCGCCTTGGATGCTATACTCGTTGTTGTCGCCTAGATAGGCTATCGGGCGTTTTATCTCAAAAAGCGCCGTAGATAGGTCGATATCCTCTATCCTAGCTTTTGCACCGATCTCGTATTGTTTGCTTCTAAACGGCTTTAAAACGACTGTTTCGCCGTATCTTGGATTGGTTCTTTCGTAGGTATAGCTTGAGCCTGCTTGCAAGCTGTCTGCATACGTGAAGTATAGGCTTACGTTTTCGATAGGGCGATAAATAAAGCTCGCTGCGTAGCTAGTGCCGCTCTCGTCGTACGTTTTTACGCCCGTTTGCTTATTTTTGTTTTCAAAGTTGCTTCTGGCTGCGCTTAAAATGACGCTAAAGTAGTCGTTTAGCTTGATATCGTCGGCGATAGTTAGGTTTTTCATAGTACTTTGGCTATTTTTATAAGCTCCGCCGCCTTTTGTTACGTGCGGATTTGAAAAAGTTTTTGGATTATATAAATTCGAGTTGCCCAAATTTGCTCTTCCGCCTGCGGTTTTTGCGCCGTATATCGTCCATATATATCCGTTTGCCTGCACGCCGAAGTTGTGCTCTATGCCGAGCGTTTCAAACTCTGTCGCGGCTTTAGCAAACCAGCTTTGCACGTCAAACCTGCTGGCAGCGCCGTTTCCGCCGCTAGCTGCTACGCTAAAATCGCCGTTTTGGTTGATAAAGGTTTTGTTAGTACCGTACATATCGCGGATGGCTTTTTGCCACTGATAGCCGCCCTCAAAATACCAACTTTCAGTCGGCGCGTATTTAAATTTAACGCTAGCGGTCGTAGTTTTTAGGTTGCTTCCCGCCCACTCTTGCTCTAAGCCCGCTTTCGTGTTTTTAGCAGCATCCGGAACGGCAAAGTTTAAAACGCCGTTTCTACCAGTTATCGAAAAACCGCCCGGATTTCCTAGCATTCTGTGTTTGTAGTAGCTAAAATTCGTCTCGATAGTAAAATTTTCGGTTAGATAAAAATCAAGCCCTAGGCTAGCTAAATTTCTTTCGTAGTCGCTATTTTTAGCTTGCTTTGCGCCGTCGCTCTTGTAAAACACACCTCGATAGCCGACGTACTGAAATCTATCCGAAGTATCCCAGCCTATACCGAAATTTGATCTACTCGTATAATCAGCCCAAAACGTATTTGAAAACGGTATCGGGCGCTTTCTAGTGTAGTTAAAGATGCCCGCCGGATCTTGTCCGCCGTAAAGCGAGCCTGCAAGGCCGTTTTGTATCTGAAGCCCCTCAAACATATACATAGGTATGGCCGTAGTAGAAACAGAGTAAAAGCCGTCCCAGAGCACGTTACCTACCACTGAACCCTGAAAGCCGCGGGCCTACCTCGATACCGCCTCTGGTTTGGATTTGCGCCGAAGGGAAGTACTTCACCGCATCCTCAAAACCGGCCACGCCTTGGTGATTCATCGCCTCGATCGACATCGTGTTTGCCTGATAAGGCATATCAAGCACCTTTTTGCCCGCTAGCGGACCGCTGGCGACACCCTTGTTTAGTATGCCTTCGCTTATACCGCTTTCGCTGATATTATCGCCGACGCTATTTACCTCGACGCCTTGAAGCTTGATCGTCTCGGCTGCGTTTGCTTGTACGGCAAACAGCGCTAAAACCGCGCATGCGGCGACTGAAATTTTAATTTTCATTTATACTCCTTTGTAAAATATTAAAATATTTATTTTTATATTTAAATAAGCAGATGTTACATTTTATTACCTTAATTCGCAATTTATCTGTAATATATTTTTTAAATTTAATAAATTTATGTTTACTTTGCAGGCATCTTGGGTTAAATTTTATTTTAGTTAAAATTGAGCGTATAAAGAGGTACGAAAGCGCTAAATTTGAAAGCGGTATTGCGAGATAATTTTATATCAAGAAGCGTTCAAATTTGAATTAAATTTGAACGCAATAAAGATAAGATGAAGTATCGCGAGACGGCTTTAAGGCGCGAAGAAATTTTCTACCGAAGATAGAACGCGTAGTTTATCGATGGAGAAAATTTCTAGCTGCGTTAAAGACGCTCGCGAGGCAGGCTCTAAATCAAATTAAAATTTGACTTCGGCCGAAAGCATAAACATCCTGCTCTCGCCCAGGCTTAGTCCGTTAGCTACGCCAAGAACGCTAGCGCTGGTGCCTGCGCCGTCGGCGCTTGCAGGATACATGCCTGCCCAGTATTTTTTGTTAAATACGTTATTTACGTTAAATCGCAAAGTGGTTTGCTTGCCCAGCATCGCGCGGCTAACGTATCTCACGCCAAGATCAGTGACGAAAAAGCTAGGCGTAGCCTGAGTGTTTAGATCGTCGATGTACATCTTGCTCGTGTAGTGGAAATTTGCGCTAAACGCGAGCTTTTCGGTATTTGGCACTACGTAGTCAAATAGCAAATTCGAGTTTAGTTTAGGTACGCCGTTTACGACTTTGCCGTTTGCGCCTTTTAGTAGCGGATCTTTAAATTTAGAGTTTATCAGCGTAAATCCGCCTAGAACGCTTAAATTTGACATGATTTTGCCGCCGCTCATAAACTCAAAGCCTGTGTTTACCTGCTCGCCTTGGACGTCGTATCTGCCGTTACCGCCGACATAGGCGATAGGGCGCTGTATCCTAAACACCGCCGTGCTAAAGTCGATTTCGTTTATGCGAGCTTTGGCGCCTATTTCGTATTGTTTCGAGCGATACGGTTTTAGCACGCTGGTCGTACCGTCGGTGTTCGTGCCGCTGCCGCCTTGTTGCAAGCTATCGGCAAAGGTAATATAGGTGCTCACGTTTTCAACAGGTTTATAAACCAGGCTCGCGCCGTAACTAAGGCCTGATTCGTCGTATTTGGTTACGATAGGTTTTAGCTGTCTTTGCGTAGCGGTTATGGCCGGGCGAGTGCGCTCTTTGATCCAGCTGTTTGAGAGACTTAATAGCAAGCTAAAGTTATCATTTATCGTGATATCGTCTAGCACGGAGATATTTTTCATATCGGTCGTGCTGAGTTTGTATAAATTTGAGCCTTTTTTAGAGTTTGGATGCGGGAAAATTTTAGGATCGTTGATATTTGCCGAGCCCGCTTTGGTTGTCGTGCTTAAATTTGAGTAGCGATATTGCACATATCTATATCCGTTTGCTTGCACGCTAAAGTTATGATTTAGCCCCCAGGTATCAAAGTCCGTGACCGCCTTTAAATAGCCGCTAGGTAGGTCAAATCTATACGCCGCCGTCGCTCCGCCGCTGTGATAGGTATCGTAGTTGCCGTTTTTATCCGTGATCCTGTTTACGACGCTGTGTATGTGGCGGTCTGCTCGCTGGAACTGATATCCGCCCTCGAAATACCAATCCTCGCTCGGAGCGTATTTAAATTTAGCGCTAGCTGTCGTCGTTTTTAGATTCATACCGCCGTATGGCTGACCAAGGCCCGGAGTTTTGTTATCGACCGGATCTGGTAGCTTTAGGTCGTTTCTGACCATGCCGTCTTTTACGTAAAGCGCAAAAAGTCCAGCAAAGCCGTGAGTGTTGTGCTCATAGTAGCTAGCTGCGGTCTCAAACGTAAGCGACTCGGTCGGATAAAACTCGAGCGTGATGCTGGCTAGGCGGCGCTGATAGTTGCTGTCTTTTACTTGTTTTGCGCCGTCTGAGCCGTATACGACCGCGCGGTAGCCTACCTTGTCAAATTTCATCGAGCTATCCACGCCCACGCCAAAGTGCTCGCGCGAAGCGTAGTCCGCCCAGATGCTGTGCTCGTTATCTACCGGGCGTTTTCTCGTGTAGTTAAAGACGCCGACTGGATTTTGCGGGCCGTAGAGCGAGCCGGCAAGACCGTTTTGTATCTGCAAGCTCTCAAACATCGCCATAGGAATCGCCGTAGTCGAGATAGCATAAAAGCCGTCCCAAAAAACGTTACCCACGACGCTACCCTCAAAGCCGCGTGTTTGCGGACGACCGACCGTGGTGCCGCCTCTCATCTGAACCTGCGCGGACGGAAAGTATTTCACCGCCTCCTCAAAGCCGGTTACGCCTTGGTGATTCATAGTTTCTTTTGTGATCGTGCTTATCTGATACGGGGTGTCTAGCACCTTTTTGCCGGCTAGGATACCGTTTTGCACGTTTTTAGCTAGGATACCTTCGCTGATACCGCTCTCGCTGATGTTATCGCCGACGCTGTTTATCTCGACGCCTTCTAGCTTAACCGTATCTGCGGCATTTGCTTGCGCCGTAAATAGCGCCAAAACCGCACATGCGGCAACTGAAAATTTCACTCTCATTTAGACTCCTTATTGATTTTTCGTTACGTTTTTATAACGCGCGTATGTTACAAATTGTTTACTTAATACCAAATTAAAATTTTATATTGATATAATTTATATTAGTATATTTTTGATTTTTCCTGAGTGATTTTGAGTTAAATTTGAAATTTATAAACGCCCGATTAACATCTTTGTAAGTCATAATTAAGTAAAATCGCCCTTTAAATTTAACTCGGGAAAGGAAAAAATGCAGGCGGATAAGTGGATATTTTACTCTTGCGTCGCGCTCATTACTATCGGCGTCGTTTTTTCGCTCTCTTTGCCTGTTTTTACCGTGCTTTTCTTTAACTACGATCCTTATCATTTTTTCATCAGACAGCTTGTCGTGGGGGCAATCGGGATATTTTTGATGTGGGGTATTTCGCGGCTTGACCCCGATAAATCGATGGTTTGGATCGGCTTTTGTCTGTTTGGATTTTGCGCTATCGCGATGGGTGCCATGCATGCGCTACCTAGTTCGCTAGTAACCGATGCGGGCGGTGCAAAGCGCTGGATACGCTTGCCGGGCTTTTCTTTGGCGCCTGTTGAGTTTTTTAAGATCGGTTTCGTTTACTTTTTAGCGTGGAGTTTTGCACGCAAGATCGACGGTAGCAAAAAGAGCCTAAAGCAGGAATTTAAGCTCATTTTGCCTTATATGTTTTTGTTTTTGATCGCCGTTTATCTCATCGCCATCCTTCAAAACGACCTCGGTCAAGTCGTCGTTTTGGCGCTTACGCTTATCGTTATGATGCTTTTTGCTGGCACTAGCAAGCGGCTTTTCGTCATCGGCATGGCCGGCGCTTCAGTGCTTGCTTTTGTGGCTATTTTCACGTCAGAACACCGAATTTTACGCATAAAATCATGGTGGGGTACGGTGCAAAATATGGTTCTTTCGCTAATGCCGGAAAATATGGCAAATATGTTTCGCGTCGAGGGTGTGCCTGAGCCTTATCAGATCTCGCACTCGCTAAATGCGATAAAGCACGGCGGATTTTTTGGCGAAGGACTGGGAGCGGGCGTGTTTAAGCTCGGATTTTTGAGCGAAGTTCACACAGACTTCGTACTTGCCGGTATCGCCGAGGAGGTCGGGGTGCTGGGGATACTTATCATCACCTCGCTTCTTTTGATTTTGCTTTTCCGCATCTTTCGCGTCTCGTCAAGGAGCGAAAACAAAGTCTACCACCTCTTTACGCTCGGCGTCGGACTTCTCATCTCGTTTTCGTTTATCATGAACTCATACGGCATCACCTCGATCACGCCCATCAAAGGCATCGCCGTACCGTTTCTAAGCTACGGCGGTAGCTCGATCCTGGCGCTTTGCATAGGGGTCGGCATGGTGCTGATGGTGAGCAAAAAAGTAAAAGATTAGGCTCAAATTTGACTTACGACGCAAATTTAAGGTCAAATTTGAACGTCCGAAATTAAACGACAAGGAGTAAAATTTGACGCCCGAAAATTTAAAAGATAAAGAACAAATTTCGGCCGAAATTTCGCCGTCGAATTTAACCAGCGACGAACCTCGAAACAAAATAGAAAGCGGTGCTATCGTAATCTGCGGCGGCGGCACGGGCGGACATTTAGCCGTCGCAAAAGCTCTAAACGAGGAGCTGGTCTCGCGCGGATGTAGAACGATATTTGTAGGCTCAAGCAGCGGCCAGGACAAGATGTGGTTTGAAAACGACGCCGCATTTAGCGAGAAATTTTTTCTGCCAAGCAGCGGCGTGGTAAATAAAAAAGGTCTGGGCAAGCTTTTTTCGCTTTTTAATATCCTAAATTTAGCCTTTAAATGCCGCAAAATTTTTAAGACTCATGCCGTAAAAGCTGTCGTTAGCGTGGGCGGATACAGCGCTGCGCCTGCGGCATTTGGGGCGATCATCTCATGCACGCCGCTTTTTATCCACGAGCAAAACGCCGTGATCGGCAACCTAAACAAGCTCTTAAAACCGCTTGCAAAGGGCTTTTTTAGCTCGTATTTTAAGCCTGTTTTTAGCTATCCTGTTGCGGAGAGATTTTTTAGCGCGGCTAGGCTTCGCAGCGAGCTAAAAACAGTGATATTTTTAGGCGGTTCGCAAGGTGCGGCGGCGATAAATTCGCTAGCTTTAAAGCTGGCTCCGGTTTTTAAACAAAAAGGCATAAAAATAATCCATCAATGCGGTAAAAACGCGCTTGAGAGCTTGCAAGAGGAGTATAAAAAGCTGGGTCTTAGCAGCGATGAGCTCGAGCTTTTTGACTTTGATCCTAAAATAGAGCTTAAGATGAGCCGTGCCGATCTAGCGATAAGCCGCGCAGGGGCGGGCACGCTATGGGAGCTCACGGCAAATGCACTGCCTAGCGTATTCGTGCCTTATCCTTACGCCGTAAACAACCACCAGGTCTTTAATGCAAAATTTCTCGTGGATCAAAATTTGGCCAAATTTTGCTTTCAAAAAGGCGGCGAGATCGATGCGGATGAGATGCTAAATTTGATAAACGAGATGGATATAGCGCAAATTTCAAGCAAGCTTTCCAAGCAGATAGATAACGGCGACGCGGGGAAAATAGCGGATGAAATTTTAAAAGATATTTAAATTTACGGCAGAGCGTTAAATTTAAATATCTTTGTATTTTGCAAATTTGGAAATTAGTTTATAAAATCGTCTTTCAGCTCTCGCAGCTCATAAACTAGATAGTGATACACGAGCTCGCCGGTTTGCAGGCTTTGACCGCTAAAAACGGGCTCTATCATCGCCGCGATCTTATCGCAAACACTGATTATCTCGGCTAAAAGTAGCTGATCGCCTCTACTTTTTGCTAAAAAAACCGAGTAGAGTAAAAACTTATACGCCATCTTAAACTCGCCTAAAATCACGTTTGAGATGATGCTAGCCTGCATTTTTAGTAGCTTATCTAGTTTTGATTGCGCTTTTAGTAGCTCGGCTAGTTGCGTCTTTACGGCGCGCAGACGAGCCGCGTCTTTGTCAAAGAAGCTTCGTCTTTTGTATTTTTGCATGATAGCGCTTTGAGCTTGCAGGAGTTCGGTTATATCCTTGATATTTTTCGCGGTGACTTGGAGCTTGAGATTTGCTTTTATACTGATACCATTTTTTTCGCTTTTTAGCGATATCACCGAGAGTATTTGTGACAGATAGGCGCTAATGTTAGCATAATACTCCTCATCATCAAAAACGGCCGAAAAATATCCGCTACCTTTTGCTCCTTGCACCTTAATCGAATTAGCTATAGTGCTAAACTGCGCGGCGCTCATGATCGCTTCTTGCGGTTTGATGTCCATTTTTTCAAGCACGTTAAGCTCGTTTTTTAGCTTAATTATATCGCCTGAGATAGGATGCTGCCTCATATCTGTCCTCGCTGAAGTTTATGTACCAACTTGTCGTAGCTGACGCCGGCGCCTGCTAAAATTTGTCCCAGTAGCTTGCTTGAGGCCTCCATGCCGCCGCTTTTTTCGGCCTCAAGTAGCTGCTTATATACGCCCTCGATAAATTGTTTGGCTTGCGGCGAACTGAGTAGTAGCCGATGATCTCGCCGTTAGCACCTAGCGAAGCCGTGACGTTAGCAAATACCCAATAAAAGCCGCCGTCAAAGCTCTTGTTTTTGACGAACGCAAATATCTCTTGCTTTGCCTTTATGTGCTCCCACAGCAGCTTAAACACGATGCGCGGCATATCAGGGTGCCTGATGATGTTGTGCGGCTTGTGAAAAAGCTGCTCTTGCGTCGCACCGACGATCTTTAAGAACGTCTGATTGCAGTAGGTTATCCTGCCTTTTATGTCAGTTTTTGATACGATAAAATCTTCTTCTTTTACGAAATATTCTTTATTCTCGTTCACTTCATACCTTAAATTTTCGGCAATTATAACCAAATATTACGCAAATGTAGCTTACTCATTTTTTCAATCCAGATAGCAAACGCCTATTAAATCAAATTTGACGTCGTAAATTTAAAGGGTAGGGTGGGTGGATTTTGGAGCATAAACTTGAGCTCAAATTTAAAAAGCTCGGCGACAAATTTAACTCCGTCGCCGAGCCGAAAATTTAAGCTCCCAAAAGGCTTAAATTTAGATAGCTTTGAGTAGGATTTTGGTTAGCTTCTTGCTAAACGCCGACGGATCGTCGATCGCGACGCCTTCGTTTAACTTAGCCATATCTAAAAGCAGCTCGGCCGCGTCATAGATCATCGCCTCGTTTTGAGATAGCTTTTCAAAGAGTTCGTGCTTTGGATTTATCTCTAGTATCGGTAAAATTTTACCAGCACTATGCCCCATCTGCTTTAGCATCATCTGCGTAGCGTAGTCGGGATCGTTTTTATCATAGACGATGACGGCGGGGCTTTGGCTTAGGCGTGAGCTTAGTTTTACGTCCTTGACCTCGTCTTTTAGTATCTCTTTCATCTTAGCTAGCAGCGCGGCGAATTTACCCTCGTCGGCCTCGTCTTTTTCAGGCTTGATCTCAGCGTCGATATCGGTGTGATTTACCGCTTTTATCGGCGTTTTGTCGTAGTCTTGGACCATCGGCATGACGATAGAGTCTATCTCCTCGTCCATGATGAGCACTTCTATCCCTTCAGCCTTAAAGCTCTCTAAAAGAGGCGAATTTCTTAGCATAGTTTCGTTGTTTCCGCTGATGTAGTAGATCGATTTTTGACCTTCTTTCATCGCGTCTTTGTACTCTTTTAGGCTGACTAGTCCTTCGCGCTTGCTTGATTTAAAGAGACAAAGGTCTAAAATTTGCTCCTTTTCGCTGCTAAATCCATAAAGCCCCTCTTTGATAACCTTGCCAAATATTTTATAAAATTTGATGTATTTTTCTCTATCTTTTTCTTTTAGCTTGGCTAGTTCGCCCAGGATTTTTTTGACACTTTGCTCCCTTACGCTGCGCATTATGCTGTTTTCTTGCAGGATTTCGCGGCTGACGTTTAGCGGTAGGTCCTCAACGTCGATGATGCCGCGGACGAATCTAAGATACGGCGGCAGCATCTCTTTGGCGTCGTCGCTGATAAATACGCTTTTGACGTAGAGTTTCACGCCGCTTTGATAATCCACGCGAAATAGATCAAACGGCTCTGACGCCGGCACGAAAAATAGGGTAGTGTACTCGATCTTGCCCTCGGCTTTGGTATGTACGCAAAGTAGCGGATCCTCGCTGTCGTGCGAGATTTGTTTGTAAAAGTCGTTGTAGTCGGCCTCTTTTAGCGCGCTTTTACTCATTTTCCAAAGTGCGGAAGCCTTATTTATCTGCACGTTTTTGGTCTCGTACGAGCCCTCTTTTTCGCCCTCTTTAGGCGGCACGTACTCTTCTTTATCCGCAAATATCGGATACGGGATGTGGTTGGAGTATTTTTTGACGATGTTTTCTATGCGGTAGGACTCGGCAAACTCGTCATCTTTTAGATAAAGCGTGATCGAGGTGCCGTGGCTATCTTTTTGCGCGGGCGAGATTTCGTAGGTTTTAGCGTCCGAACTCCACATGAAGGCCTCTTCGCCAAGCGCTTTTTTACTCACGACTTCAATCTTATCCGCGACCATAAATGCCGAATAAAACCCGACGCCAAACTGCCCGATGAGCGCGCTATCTTTTTTAGCTTGGCCGCTTAGTTTATCCAAAAAGCCCTTCGTACCGCTTCTAGCGATGGTGCCGAGGTTGTTTATTAGCTCGTTTTTGTCCATGCCGATGCCGTTATCGCTGATCGTTAGCGTCTTTTTATCTTTGTCTATTTTGATATCGATTCGCGGGGAGTAGCTTAGGCTTTTGTATGCGTCGTCCGTGAGGCATAAATAGTTTAGCTTATCCAGCGCGTCGCTCGCGTTTGAGATGAGCTCGCGCAAAAATATCTCTTTGTTTGAGTAAAGCGAGTGTATCATCAAATTTAGCAGCTCGTTTACCTCGGTCTGAAATTCAAATTTTTCGCTCATTTTTTCGTCCTTTGTTTTTAAAATTTTTAGCAGATTATAGCACAAGGTGCTAAGAATATCTTTAAACTTGATACGATTACTATCAACTAACCTAAAATTTGTTTCTCAAATTTGAGTGCTTTTTCTATCCGCACAAAGTCGGTTTTACCCGTGTTATACACTTTGGCGTTAAATATAAAAGGCGTAAAAACGGTCGCAATACTCGTCCGCTTAATCGTTTACGTGGTGCGGGTTTTGCCGTAAAAATCTGAAATTTATTCTAGCCCGGTGCCTATTTGCTCACTCGTAGCATTTTCGTAGTAGAAAATTCTAAAATCAGGCACGGATTTTGATTGCCCGCAAGCCTTAATCGCTTCATCTTGCTTCAGTGCAAAAAGTGACACAATCAAAAAAGAGTAGGGCGGGCAACAAAAATCGAAAAGAAAATTTCATCGTCTATCCTTTTGATTTACATTCGCCGCGATCAAATTTGAGCATTTTTCAAAGTGCAAATTTAAAATGGCTTCACGATGCTCGCTCGCCGTGTTATGCTATTTGACTTCGTTTATTAGCCTTAGGCTCTCTTTTGCGTCATAGTGAGTTGCGTACTTTTTGAGATTTTCGCAAGATATTTGTAAATTTTCTTGCTTGCAAACGCCGTTTTTTAGCAGAAACTTAACCATATCCTCGCTATCTAGGATCGCGGCTAGTTTCGTAAAAATTTCCAGATCCTTGGCCTCAAATTCGCTAAGCGGTTTAAAATTTAAAAGCTCCTCGAGGTAGCGCATTTTATCGCGGTAAAATTCGGTAAATTTTGCGGTTTTCGCAAACTGCCTTATTTTTGGATCAAGCGGAGCGTTAGCGATCGGCGAGGCGCCGTTTTGACCCATAAAAATAGCTATCCCGCCGGCCACGCAAAGCATCGTTTCTTTGTCGCCGCGCGCGCCTTTGCTAAGAAGGTGGCTAAAAATCTCAAACGCTTCGGCATTGCAAGCCGTGCGCAAAAGCTCGGGCGAGCCGATATCCGTGCCGTTTGCTACGAGCAGGTTGATGAGTCGTATCACTTCTTTTTGATCGAATTTATATCCGCCATTAGGATCTATGCCAAGCGCGATAACCGCGTCAAGAGGGGTGAAAATCATAAATTTATAGTTGAGACCCGGCTTAAATTTGAGTGCTTTTTCTATACGTTCAAAGTCAAATTTGCCCGTTTTTATGATTTTTACGTTGTAGATAAACGGCGAAAAAAGGCGGTCGTTAAATTCGCCGTATTCGTCGTTTACGCGGTGTGGGTTTTGCGATAAAAAATCTAAAATTTGATCGAGCCCAGCGTCTATTTGCTTGTTCGTAGCATTTTCGTCGAAAAAGATCTCAAGGTCTGGCTCAGGCAAATTTGAAGCAAATAAAATTTGAGTTAAAAGCATAAAGATAACAGCGAACTTTTTCATAAATCCTCCTAAATTTACGGCTTTTACGAGGCGACAAATTTAGCTTGCGGGCTTAAACACAAATTAGTTCACGGTAAATTTAACTCAATTTCAGGTTAAATTTACGCACGAGTCAAATTTGCGGTAAAAACAGGCGTTTTAAACCGCCGCTTTTTGCCTCTCGCTATCTAGCGTTTCTTGCATTTTAGCTCTTGCGTTTTCTAGCCACTCGGGCTCGGTGGTATCGATGAGATCTAGGCAGATGATTTTGATTTTGCCGTTTTTAAAGCTAAAATTTTTCACATCCAAGATGTCCGAACCCGTGATCACGATGGGCTGGATTTTTAGATTTAGCTTGTCGGCGATGATTTTCGCACCGCCTTTAAACGGCAAAAGCTCCCTTGAGTGCGAGCGCGTTCCCTCGGGGAAAATCGCCAGCACACGCCCTTTTTCGACGCGGTCTTGCGCGTCTTTTACGAGCTTGATGAGCGAGCGTTTGTTATCGCGCTCGACCGAGATCATTTGCGGTATGTGGATGATCTGGCCGATCACTGGTAGATCGGCTATCTCTTTTTTGGCGATCCAGCAGAGATTTTTAGGATAGACTTCCTCTAAAACGACGATATCTAGCATGCTTTGGTGGTTCATGATGATCATATTCGCGCGCTCGTCGAAGTTGCCGACGACTTCGAGCGAATAAAATCCAAAAAGCCGCTGGCTCCTACCCCAAATTTTCCTCACGCCGTGAATATGCTTTTTAAAAAGCCACATAAAAAATACGACCAAAAGTATGCTGATGAGAAACTCGACCGCGAAATACGCGGCCTTTATCCTAGAAAATATCATCTTTTTTTACCCAGCCTATCTTGCCATCGTCTAGTAAAATTTTGACGTAGTCTCCGCGCTCGCCGAGGATCTCGATCTTTTCCTCCGCTTTTGATGTGTAAAATACGCTCGAGTTTTGCGTAGGCAAAATTTTTACGTTTATGTTTTGTCTTAGCGTCGCGCCGCCAAACGGGTTGTAGCTATAAAGGATATAGGCTCCAAGGCCGACTACGACGACGAGGAAGATCGCGTCGCGCTTAAACAAAAATGTGATCAAGAAAATACCGAAAAGCGCGTAAACTCCGATATTTTTGTAAATTTCAAATTTGCTTTGCTTTGGATTTAGTCCGATTTGCGTGCTGATCTCGTCATCCTCCACGACTACCGGGAGCGAAAAGCTCACGAAATCTTTTTTAGCGAGACTAAAGTAGTTAAAATCTATCGAGGTTTTTTCAGGCGAAAATATCGCGAAATAATATCCGCTTTGCGCGTCAAATTCGCCGCTCGTAGAGTCCACGCCTTGTTTGATGATGTCCTTATCCTCGATGAAAAAGTCCGCTATGTTGCCTTTTTGCGCGTTTACCTCGACGATCATGATGAGATTTTTGTCGTCAAATTTGTTGGTTTTGTATTTTTTGACTTCGAGATTTTGAGCGACGACGTGGTTGTATTTCTCGCCGCTTTTTAACGCTACGATTTTAGGTAGCGAAAGCGTCAAATTTGCCGTCTGGAAAAACTCGCCGTTGCGCTTTAAATTGACAGTGATTTTTGGACTTTTCACTGCTTGAGCTGAGGCCTCGGCGTAAATTTGAGCCTTATAAACGCCCTTACCGTCGTTATCCCAGCGCAAATTTGAGCTTAGCCATTTTAGGTTTTCGGTTTCTGGCAAGATGGTTTGCAAATCAACCGCGATGTTATCCTGGATATCGACCGAGAGCGTAAAGCTAAAAATTTGTCCGACGTAGACTTGCTTTGGCGCGTTTAGAGCCTTGATGATGATATCGTTTGGCTGCACGCGCTCGTAGAGCTGGCTGTCTTTTAAATTTAGCTCTGGCTCGTTGGTGGGTGCGATATTTTGCGGGATAGGTTGGCGTAGATGCGTACCGCCTTGGTTGCTTGGGGCTTGGCTTTGCGCTACGGGGGCTCTATTTTGCGTAGCCGCACTTTGCGTATGGCTTGGAGTTCTATTTTGCGCGCTTGGCGCTTTATTTTGTAAATTTGGCTTTTGCGCGGGCGTTTGGGGAGCAGGCTTGATCACTTTTTGACTTTGCTCGTCGCTCATCATATCAAATACGCTAGGCTCAGTGGCCCCGCAAGCTAAAACAAATATAGTAAAAAAGGCCAAAAAGGGCTTTAGCAAACTAGCCCTTTTAGCATCTTTAGTCCATCATCCGTACCCAAAAACTTCTCGCAGGCGCGCTCTGGGTGAGGCATGAGGCCAAATATCTTTTTGTTCTTATCGCAAATTCCAGCTACCTCGTCGACCGAACCGTTTGGATTTAGCTCTGCGCCGTTTGCGTCGCAGTATTTTAGTAGCACCTGATCGTTGTCGTAGAGGCCTTTTAGCGTCGCCTCATCGGCGTAAAAGTTGCCCTCGCCGTGAGCGATCGGGATGTTTACAATCTCGCCGACGCTCAAATTTGATAGAAATTTATTTGCATTTGAGACCACTTTTAGATAGTGGTATTTTGAGATGAAGCTCAAATTTTCGTTTCGTCTCATCGCACCCGCGAGCAGTTTTAGCTCGCACAGCATCTGAAAGCCGTTGCAAATGCCAAGCACGTATCCGCCTTTTTGGGCGTGTTTTACGACCGCGCTCATCGCCGGGCTAAATTTAGCGATAGCTGCCGTGCGCAGGTAATCGCCGTAGCTAAATCCGCCCGGAAGCACGATAAGATCGGCATTTATCTCGCTTTCTTTGTGCCAGATTATCTGCGTCTGACAGCCTAAAAGCTCAAAGGCGTACTTTGTATCTTGCTCGCAGTTCGTGCCTGGAAACAAAACGATGGCGACTTTCATTTTGCGCTCTCGCATTTATCGTTCAAATTTATCTCGTAGTCCTCTATGACGGTGTTTGCGAGCAGTTCTTCGCACATTTTGGTGAGCTCCTTGTGCGCTTCGTCTTTGCTTGCGGCGTCTATGTCAAGCACGATTTGTTTGCCTATGCGCACGCCGCTTACGTTGTTAAATCCAAGCGAGCCGAGCGCGTGCTCGACAGCCTTTCCTTGCGGGTCTAAAACGCCGTTTTTTAGGGATACGTTGATGATAGCTTTCATTTTAAACCTTAGATAAAATTCTTTTTAAAACTTCTTCGTAGGCGACTTTTACGTTGCCAAGATCCTGGCGAAATCTGTCTTTGTCAAGTTTTTCGTTCGTAGTAGCGTCCCAAAAGCGGCAGCTATCAGGGCTAATTTCGTCTGCTAGCAGGATATTTCCGTCTTTATCGACGCCGAATTCGACTTTAAAATCGACTAATTTTAAGTTTCTGTCTGCGAAAAATTTAAATAGAATAGCGTTTATCTCGCGACCCATATGTTTTAGCCTATCAAGGTCGTTTTCACTCTTAACTAAGCCCATGATTAGACAGTGTTCGTCATTTACGAGCGGATCGTGCAGATCGTCGTTTTTGTAGTAAAACTCTACCAATGGAAACGACAAAACCGTGCCTTCTTTTATCGCCAGGCGCTTTGTTAGTGAGCCGGTTGCGATATTTCTCACGACCACTTCAAGCGGGATGATTTCACATTTTTTCACGAGCTGTTCGGTGTCGCTTAGGGTTTCGACCAGGTGGGTCGGGATACCTTTTTCTTTTAAAAGATGAAAAAGCTGCGTCGAAATTTTATTATTTAACGCGCCTTTGCCGGCTTCGTTACCTCTTTTTTGCGCATCAAAGGCGGTTAGATCGTCTTTAAATTCCGCTATTAGCAAGTTCGCATCGTCCGTTGCGAACATCTTTTTTCCCTTGCCTTCGTAGATCAGCTCTTTTTTTTGCATTTTTGCACTCCTTATTTTAGCTGTAAAATTTTGATCGCGTCAATCGCCGATTTTAGCTGTATATCGTCGTTTACGTTAGCCTCGGTTATTATCTTTTTGTTGTCGGCGGTTTTGGTCGTGTTTTTATCGCCATTGCCGTCGATTTTGCTTAGCTCATTAGTTAGGTGTTTTTTTAGCTCGCTCTCTTTTATAGAAAATACATTTTCGTCTTGCTGCGGCACCTTGCCCGGAAATACGACGATATCTGGCTCCACGCCGGTCGCTTGTATGGTGCGGCCGCTCGGCAAATAGTAGCGCGCTATCGTTAGGCGGATGGCCTCTTTGTCATCGACCGGCAAGATGATTTGCACACTGCCTTTGCCAAACGTCTTTTCGCCGATAACGACGGCTCGTTTATGGTCTTGCAACGAACCGCTTACGATCTCGCTCGCGCTCGCGCTTCCGCCGTTAACCAGCACCGCAAGCGGCAAATTTGTGATTTTATTTGCTCTTGCGGCTTTAAATTCGCTATTTTCGCTCTCGTTTCTGCCCTTTTGAGATACGATCACGCCGCTATCTATAAACAAATTCGTTAGCCCGACCGCTTGGTTTAAAAGTCCGCCCGGGTTGTTGCGAAGGTCAAGGATGATGCCTTCCGCTTTTGGATATTTTTTGATAAATTCCTCGGCCTTTTCGGTTACGTGCTTATCAAAATTCGTCACGCGAAGATAGAGGATATTGTCTTTTTCGATCATCTTTGCGTAAACGGACTCGACTGAGATGATGTCGCGCACGAGCTTGACGTCAAACGGCTTTTGCTCGCCTTTTCGCACGATAGTTATCGTGATAGGCGTCTTTGGTTTGCCGCGCATTTTATTGACCGCTTCGTCTATGGTGGTGCCTAGGGTCGCGTTTCCGTCGATGCGCAAGATGATATCGCCGCTTTTTATACCGGCTTTATCAGCAGGCGTATTTTCGATAGGCGAGATGACCGTTAGCGCACCGTCTTTCATGCCGACGGTGATACCTAGGCCGCCAAATTCGCCGTTTGTCTGCACCTGCATATCTTTAAACGCCTTTTCGTTTAAAAATCCCGAATGTGCATCAAGGTTGTTTAAAAGCCCCTCTATGGCTTTATCCACGATCTCTTTAAACTGTAAATCATCAACATAGTATTTTTCGATAGTAGAAATGGTTTTTGTAAGTTTAGAGAGCGATTGCAGTTTGGAATTCGATCCGTCCTCGGTGGCTTTAGCATTTAAATTTGCGCTAAAAACCGCTCCGAATATCATCGCGCCCGCAACGCTCGAAAACAAAAACATCTTTTTTTTATTCAAAATTAATCTCCTGCCTTTTTAAGTGGGGCTATTTTAGTTAAATTTGCCTAAAAATAGGATAAAAGATTTAATAAAATTTAACTTTATTTCGTAAGTATTTATAT
>CAUUAH010000007.1:0-19364 GCA_963542985.1 uncultured Campylobacter sp.
TTTTTACAAATTTGAGTTCTTTAAATTTATATCGCAAAGTTAAAACACACCGCAGTCAATTCTCTTAAATTTAACCCTTCAAATTTTAAAACCAACTCCGTATAAATTTAAATTTTCCACGGAAAACATAAAAATAATAGCGCAAATTTACGCGATTCTACCCGCCTACTCCCGAAAGCGCGTAGCGTAAATTTAATACCCGTCTAGCAAAACATAAGCTAACTTTGGCTATAATCCCTAAATTTTTTAAAAAGTAGGAATCATGAGCTTTTTAGATTTTTTTTCCAAAACAAGAAAGCAACAATCCGCTCCTAGCGAGGCTCCCGCGCACTGGGTCAAATGCGACAGCTGTCACTCGCTGATGTATTACAAAGAAGTCGAGGCAAATTTTAACGTCTGTCCAAAGTGCGGTTTTCACATGAGATTAACCGCCGACAAGAGGATAGCGATGATCTGCGACGAGGGCAGTTTCGTCGAGCTTGATACCAAGCTAAAACCCGTCGATCCGATCAAATTCGTCGATAAAAAATCCTATAAAAAACGTATAAGCGAAAACGAGGAAAAAACCGGCAGAAGCTCGGCCGTTATCTGCGGCGAGGCCAAGATCGACGGTATGAACGTGCAGCTGGCGGTTTTTGATTTTAGCTTTATGGGCGGATCTTTAGGCTCGGTCGAGGGCGAAAAGATCGTGCGAGCCGTAAAAAGATCGCTCGATAAAAAGCAACCTCTCATCATCGTTTCAGCTTCGGGCGGAGCGAGGATGCAGGAGAGTACGTTTTCGTTGATGCAGATGTCAAAAACCTCCGCCGCGCTAAAGCTACTTGACGAGGCAAAAGTGCCGTATATCTCGGTCCTAACCGATCCTACGATGGGCGGAGTTAGCGCGTCTTTTGCGTGGCTGGGCGACGTCATCATCGCAGAGCCCGGCGCTCTCATCGGCTTTGCCGGACAGCGCGTTATCAAGCAAACCATCGGAGCCGATCTGCCTGAGGGCTTTCAAAGATCGGAATTTTTGCTAGAGCACGGCCTAATAGACGCCATAGTCGAGCGCAAAGAGCATAAGCAGTTTTTAAGCGATATGATAAGGCTACTCTCAAACAACCCGGCCTATGCCGCTAAGCAGCCTAGCGCTCAAAATTTGGACGACGAGGAATAAATTTGGAAATTTCCGTGTTTTGCATCCAAAAGTCAAAACGTGAAAATTTTGAAAACGAGATCAAAGAGTACGCGAAGATGTCATCAAAATTCGCCAAAATTTCAGACGTCGTTATCTTTAACGACAAGATCGCTAAAGCCCAAAGCAAGGGGCGAGACGAGGCGCTAAAAGCTTACGACGAGGTTTATGAGCCAAATTTAAACGGCTTTTGCGTCGCGCTTGACGAAGCGGGTCGCGAATTTAACAGCGAGGAATTTGCCAAACTCATCTCGGACAAGGCTCAAATTTCGTTTTTTATCGGCGGAGCTTACGGACTTAGTCAAAATTTTAAACAAAAAACGGACGCAGTCGTTAGCCTAAGCCGCATGACGATGGCGCACAAGATAGCAAAGCTTATGCTTCACGAGCAGATTTTCAGAGCTCTTTGCATAAACGCGAACCACCCATATCACAAATAAAGGAACAAAATGCGCAAAAGCGACTTGGAGCAGTTTAAGGCACTTTTACTGGAGCGAAAAGCACAGATAACTAAAAATATTTTAGACTCGTCAAACGAGATGGCAGGACTACGCCAAAGCGGCGTTAGCGACGAGTTTGATATCGCTTCCGTAAACGCCGATCAGCTCATCGAGCAATCAATCAGCGCTCAACAAAGACAAGAACTAACCGAGATCGACGTCTCGCTGCGAAAAATCGCCGACAAAACCTACGGCATCTGCGAGATGTGCGAGGAGGAGATCGGGCTGGCGCGTCTGCGCGTCAAACCGCACGCAAAATACTGCATCACCTGCCGTGAGATAGTGGAAAAAACCGCAAAATAGGGGTACGCCATGCAAATCAAACGTTTTATAGCTTGCGCCGTGCTTTACCTGGTCGTAGTCGGCGCGATCGTTTATTTTTTTGAGAACGGCTCTTACGAACTTCATCTTAAATTTGCCCTCTTTGGCAGCGGCACCGAGTATGCGTTAAATTTACCCGTCGCCGTCTGGATGATACTGCCGCCTGCGGTTTTGACGCTATTTTGCGTGCTTCACATGGCCTATCACGGATTTAAATTTTACGCCTTTAAACGCAAAATTTCGCACGATGAGAAATTTTACAGAGAGCTAGGCAAAGAAATTTTACTCGGCCTTGATACGAACAAAGACTTTAAAACGAACTTTTATAAAATCCCGTCCCAGATAGCCAGAGTCCTCTCGCCATGGGATAGGTATAAAGACGCGAGCATCGAGGGCGAGGAGCTACAAAACGCCCTAGATACAATGCGCGCGGTCAAAAACGGCGAGGTCGCCGACCTAAAGAAATTTAAGCTCCCTAAGGACAATCCGCTCTTTATCAAAAACGAGCTAAACAAAATAGCAAATTTGGACGGATACTATCTAGAAACGCTTAAAAAACCTATGGGCGATCAAGGCGAAATAGTCCGCGAAGCAAGGAAAAAGCTAATAAATTTAGGCTCGCTCGCCGATATCAAAAAATTTGCTCCCGATCTGGACGAAAAAGAGATCATGACTCTTATCGCCCGCTTTGCCAAAGACGAGATAAATTTGAGCAACGACGAGATTTTGGAGCTGTTAAATTCGGATAAAATTTCAAAAGATAGCTTTAGTATCAGCGCCGCGACGCTAAAAAGCAAAATCGCTCCGGATGCCGTTATCGGCATATTCGAGCGGCTCAAAAACGAACGCCAAGAGGCCCAGGAAGCATACGTCTATCTGCTGTTTGAGTTTGAGATGCTAGAGCGCGCGCAGGAGGTTTTAGCAGGCCTTGAAGCCGGCGAATATCAAAATTTCCGCACCTTGCTATACCTCAGACAAAACGGCAAAAACGTCCCGACAGATCTATTTTTCAAGTACGCGCATTGCTGATAGATTTTTCAAAAAAGCCGCTTTTTCTAGCTCCGCTCGCGGGCTTTTCGGATCTGCCGCTTAGAAGCGTGGTCAAGCAGTTTGGCTGCGACGTGACCGTAAGCGAGATGATAAGCGCAAACGCCCTAGTCTACGAGGGTAGCAAAACGCTTGAGATGCTCAAAAAATCGCCGCTTGAAACGCCCTATATCGTGCAGATAGCTGGCAGCGACGCAGACATCGTCAAAAAAGCGGTGGAAATTTTAAACGGTATCGAAGGCATCGACGGTATCGATCTAAACTGCGGCTGCCCAGTGCCAAAGGTCGTCAAACAGTCCGCAGGCTCTGCTCTGCTAAAAGATATCTCGAACCTAAAACGCATCGTAGAAACTATCAAGAAAACCTCAAACAAGCAAATGACTAGCGTCAAACTGCGCCTGGGCTTTGACGAGAAAATACCCGAAATTTTAGCCATCGCCGCACAGGACGCCGGAGCTGACTACATCGCATTTCACGGACGCACGAGAGCGGGCGGCTACACGGCAGCGGTAGATTACGCCGCGATCGGCCGAGCCAAAGAGGCAGTAACCATCCCCGTCATCGCAAACGGCGACATCTCGCCGGAAAACGCAGCCCAGACGCTAAATTTGACCAACGCCGACGCTCTGATGATAGGACGCGCTTGCATCGGCAAGCCGTGGGTTTTCCACGAGATAAAAACGGGCGGCAGTATTGACGCGGCGACGAAAAAGGCGATCATTTTGGCGCATTTTGACGCGATGATCGAGCACTACGGCGAGCACGGAGCAGCGATCTTTCGCAAGCACCTACACCGCTACTCCAAAGGCATAGACGGCGCAAGCGCCTTTCGCGACGAGATAAACCACATCGCCGAGCCAGACATCCTGCGCCAAAAAATCCAAGCCTTTTTCTAACCATGCAAGGCTACATCCTGCACACGCAAAAAGTGCGCGACGAGGACCTGCTCGTCTACATCCTCACGCCCTCGCTGCTAGTCAAATCCTACCGCTTCTACGGCGCGCGCCACTCAAACGTACTGCAAGGCTACAAGATCGACTTCGAGCTCGAAGGCAGCGACAACTTCCTCCCGCACCTTCGCAGCGTCCTACATCTAGGCTACCGCTGGCTACTCTCGCGCGAGCGCCTGCTCGTGTGGCAACAGTTTATGCGCCTACTCTACGCGCACCTGCGAGACGTCGAGCAGATAGACGAGGTGTATTTTCGCGAGCTCGAGCTTTGCGCCTCACGCTTTGACAGAGGCGCTCCCAAACGCCTACTCATAGAGAGCTATGTGCGCATTCTAGAGGCTGAGGGCAGGCTGCACGACGAGCTTTTTTGCTTTATCTGCGATGAGCCCGTCGAGGATAGCGTTGCGCTAGCTAGGAGCTTTTTACCCGCTCACGAGCACTGCGCCGCGCAAAAGGGTTTTAGGGTAGAAAAGATAAAAATGCTCTTTAGCGAGCGCTCTACGCTGCTACTTGACGATGACGAGATAGACGCGCTCTACTCCATTTTACTTCAGGGGCTTTGATCAAATTTGGCGTTTCAAATTTGACTTGCCAGAGTTTGCTTTCAAATTTAACCCGCTCAAATTTGACACGGACGGATCTCGCCGTGCCCTGCTCCCGATATCCAAATTTATCAGCTCAAATTTCATCAAATTTACCACCTCTTTACCGGGTTTTGGCTAAGATTTCGCAAATTTGATTTAAGGGATAAATTTGAAAAGATTCGCACTCGGCTTTGTAGCTCTTTTCCTCATCGTTTTCATAAATTTTATTTACGAAAAGCTGTCTCGCCCTACGCATTTTACCGTCACTCCCGACACCAAAATAGACCCAAACTCCGAGCTAGCCAAATACGTAACGCAAGAGGAGATAGACGATTTTGCTTTTAGATATTGGGATATAGACGAATACGAGGAAAACAACGCAACTCTTAACGCTTTAAGAAATTTGCTGAGGCTAAAAGATACGGATAAGATTTTAAATTTTATGACAAGAAACGGGCTTAGCGCCGACGTAAAGATGAAGGCAAACACGACTCCGCTGATGTACGCTAGCTTTTACGACGACGAAGCCACGGCAAAAAGGCTTATAGATATGGGCGCAAACGCTCATGCGCGAGATAGCTACAAACTCTCGCCTCTGGCCTACGCCATAGAAAACAACTCTACAAAGACCGTTAAGCTGCTGCTTGATAGCGGGGTTAAATTTAGCAATAAAGAAAAAATTCAAAGATATTTAAAAGCGCCCCAAAACGATAGGATAAAAAGCTTGACTATCGACGGAGATAATATATTTGTAGAGTACGAAGCAAAATACGGTCAGAAAAACGAAGGCTCAAAAGGCTGGATATTGCCTTTTGATTATATTACCTTTGGCAACTTTACCGAGATGCTACAAATACTATTTAGTATGGGGTATTTTGACGAGAACGGCAACTATTTTAAAGATATGGAATATATGCCAAACTACGAACCTATGCTAAATTTGCTACTAGACAACAACGTTTCTGGGCAACCTACTAAAGAGGGGCTAAAAGAGGCGTATGAAAAGTGTTATAAAAGTTATAGATGGCACGTTGATACGTGGAAAAAAGAAATAGACAAAAATCAGACCATACCTTTATTGATACGTATGTCTATAGAAAATGGAGAGCGGTATTGTCCAGATAAAGATGGGACATTTGGCGACACTCGCACATTTATGTACTGGGCAAACGAAAAAAATAAACTTAAAAATATGATAAACTTTTGGGATGGCTTAAAAAATAATCCATCCAAAGTAATCTATATCGACGCCAACATAAGTAGTCAAGACAAAGAAAAGCTAATATCCAATAAACTAATCCAAAAATTAAGGAGCAAAAATGCTGCAGAGCGATGATGATAGATCGCTATATAGCGCAGTGAAGGTTGTCGGGCAAATTTGAGCCGACTAGCAAAAGTCAAATTTGACCGAAGAAGCGGTTAAATTTAAGCTGAATTTGACGAGCTCTCACTCCTCGTCGGTCAAATTTTGCGCCCCAGCGGCGAAAAACGTATCGCTGTGGATGTTTTCAAAAGCGGCCTTTAGCGAGACGAAAAGCTTTGGATTTTGCTTTTCTAAATTTGCCAAAAGCTCCTTAGTTTCAGCTCTGGCGTGAGGCATCTTGATATCAAATCGCATCGCCGGACACGCTTCGTCGCCGATAACCGTAAGCCCGTTTCGCACGGCATTTTCGCGTAGCTGCCTTTCGCGCACGAATATAAACGGCCTGATAACTTCGATCCCGTTTGCCGCGACGTATTTGGGGGCAAGCGTTCGTAGCGCGCCGTTATAAGTAAAATTCATAAAAAAGCTCTCGACCGCGTCGTCAAGGTGATGGGCGATGGCGAGCTTGTTAAAGCCATGCTCAAGCGCGTAGGTATAGAGATAGCCGCGCCTCATACGCGAGAAAAAGCTGCAAAAGCTGGAGTTTTTGCGGATCTTGTCCTTGGATATCTCAAAGATCGAGCTGTCGATCACGTCGTGCTCGATGCCGTGATCGGCGCAGTGGCGAGTGAGATAGGCGTAGTCCTCGCCCATACCGTAGCTTAGCGTCACGGCCTTAAACTCAAATTTTTCAGGCGTGACGTTTTGCATATGTTTTAGTACGTGCGCGAGCGCGAGGCTGTCCTTGCCGCCGCTAAGACCGAGCAAAATTTTATCCTCGCCGCGCACCATGCGGTATCTGGCGTTGGTCTGCCCGACCTGGCGCAGCAGCCGCTTGCTAAGCTCTATCATAGCCGCTCGATCATCGCGAGCATGAACTGCGCGCTGACGTTTGCCGAGTCTTGTAAAAATTTATCGAAGTCAAACTCCGCACTGCCGCCTGCCTCGTCGCTGATTGCGCGAAGCACGAAAAACGGCACGCCTAGGCTCTCGCAAACTAGCGCCACGCTAGCACCCTCCATCTCGGCCGCGTCGGCTTTGAAGGTCGCTTTGAGCCACTCTTTTTTAGCATTGTCGCAGATAAACTGATCGCCCGTGGCTATGACGCCGCCTTTTAGCGCGATGCCTTTTTCTGCCGCGACGCTAGATGCTAGCGCGTTTAAAGCGTCGTCGCTTTTGATAAAGATGCTAGTCTCAGGCACGTAGCCGTGCGGGTGCCCAAACGCCGTGATATCGACGTCGTGCTGCACGAGGCTAGTCGCATAAAGCATATCGCCGATTTTTAAATTTGGATTTAGCGCGCCTGCAACACCGGTAAAAAGTAGCTTGCCGGCGCCGAATTTCTCGATCATCGCGCTTGCGGTCAGAGCGGCGTTTACCTTGCCGATCTTAGAGTAGGCGATCACAAGCTCTTTGCCGCCGAAATTTGCGAGGTAAAATACGTTATTTGCGTGCTTAACCTCTCTGTAATCCTTGATGCGCTCGAGCAGAGGGGCGACCTCCTCGCGCATCGCACCTAAGATCGCTATCATTTAAGCTCCTTTAAAAGCTCTTCAAGGCTGCTAAGATCGGTGACGCTAAAAGTCGGCTTCTCGGTGATTTTTTTGTTAATGCCTTTTAGTACGCTACCGCCGAACTCCACGAATATATCGACTTCGTTTTCGATGCTTTTGATGCTTTGTTTGTATAAAACGGGGCTAACGAGCTGGGCTTTTAGCAAATTTAGCGCTTCGTCTTTCGTACCGTAAGGCTTCGCCGACGCATTTGAAACGACTGGGGCAAATTTAGCGGCTAATGCCGGCTCTAGCTGTGCCGTTAGTTTCTCGCTAGCGCTCTTTAAAAGCGGGCAGTGGCTGATGACGGACATATTTAGAGGCAGCACGCGCTTAGCACCCGCTTCTTTAAACGCTGACTCAAATTTGGCGATGTCGCCTTTTAGCCCCGCGATCACGATCTGACCGTCGCAGTTGTAGTTCGCGGCGTAAATTTGATAGCCGTCCGCTTGCGCGTTTTTGCAAATTTGCTCTACCGTCTCGTCGCTAAGCCCCAAAATAACGCTCATCGTCACGTCTTTGCCCGCGCAGTCCTCTTGCATAAATTTACCGCGCAAATTTACGATCCTAAGCGCACCCGTAAAATCAAACGCGCCGCTAACCGCAAGCGCGCTAAACTCGCCCAAAGAGTGGCCAAGCGCGAAGCTAGGCTCTAAATTTACGCTTTGTTTGAGCGCGAGATAGCACATAAGCGAATTTAAAACAATGGCGGGCTGGGTAAATTCACTCCTGTTTATGAGGTCATTTTCGTTGAAAAGTAGATTTGAAAAGTCGATTTTTAGGCTATCGCTTGCATTTTGTAAAAGCTCGGCAGCCGGGTGGAAATTTTCGTAAATTTCCTTACCCATACCGATGCTTTGCGAGCCTTGTCCAGGGAATATAAACGCTGCTCTCATCTAGGCTCTCTTAGTGGCAGCCGCATCCGCCGTCGCCGTGGTGGTGACCGTGGTCATGGTGTCCGTGTCCGCAGCAACCGCCCTCGCCGTGATGATGATCGTGATCGTGTCCGCCGCATCCGCATGTATGTGCGCCGCCTACCATGCCGGTAGCTATCTCGTCCTCTGTAGCGTCGCGTTTGTCGAAAATTTGAACCTTAAACTCCAAATCTTTGCCTGCGTAAGGGTGGTTAAAATCAACCGTCACATCGTCATCGCCGATAGATTTTACTATCACGCGTACGCTCTCACCATGCTCGCCTTGACCAAAAAGCTCCATCCCCTCTTTTAGCTCGATGCCAGCAAATTGCTCTTTAGGCAGCATCTGAACCGCGCTAGAGTCGTACTCACCGCAAGCCTGCGCAGCCGGGATAATGATAACCTTCGTTTCGCCTTTTTCTAGTTTGGCAACCTCTTCTTCTAGTTTCTCGATGATATGTCCGCGACCTGTTAAAAAGGAAATTTCTTGCCCAACCTGCATATTGGACTCTAAAATTTCGCCCGTTTTTGCGTCTTTTAGCTCATAAAACATAGCTATAACTTGTTCTTTCACGTTCTTCTCCTATTTATGAAAATAACGTGATTATATCGTTAAATTTATTAAAGAATGTTTTAGTTTCGAGTAGGCGCGGCTTTGGCTTCTTTGCTGTCCGGATAGCCTAGTTTTAGTGCTTTGTAAAATTTATTAGCACTTGCCGTGTCTTTTATCTTATCAAAGCTAATAGCAGTGTGATAAAGAAGCTTTGGTGTATACTCGGCCTTGTCGTAGAGCTGGATACTTTGCTGGTAGTATTTTATGGCGTTGTTGTAAGCTTTTTGCTGATACGCTATCTCGCCGAGATAGAAATTCGCCATCGCAGGTTTATGGTCTTTACCCAAAAGATACTCGTATCTAGCCTTTGCATCGTCGAGCTTACCTGCGTCAAATAGCTTCTTGGCTTCGCTTGCTACGTCTTGATTTTTTTGTTTCGTAAAATCAGTCTTCGGGGCTTGCGGCTCAGCAGCGGCTGGGCTACTGCTAGCTACCGGCTTGTCTTCATCGTTTTTTTTTGTGGTAGCGGGTACGGCGTTGCTCTTATCTATCAAAGCACCCATATCCTTAAGGGCTTTGGTGATTTTAGCGTTGTTGGCCTCTTGTATTTTTCGGCTTTCTTCTACATATTTTTTAAGCTCGTCGAAATCGCTTTTTGCAGTAGAATTTCCGTCATTTCCTTCGATATCGTTTAGTCTTTTTTCTATCCTAGACATTCTTGAGTTTAGTCCATCTAGTACGCTTTGCAAGCCTTCTAAGCGCTCTTGCATGGCATTTAAATTTGACTCAACGTCGCCCATATTTCTACTTAGATTTTCTACGTTTTGCTTGTTTTTTAGAAAGGTTTTTTCATTATCGGTCAAACCGTAGGGACTAGAGCTATCTAAATTTCCAGCATCAAATACCGAAATTTCATTGGAAGCGGAATAAGAAAGAGTGGCTCCTATAAAAAGAGCCACGAAAGTTTTTAAATTCGTCATAAATTTAATTATGGAAGAACTTTGAATTCAGCACGTCTGTTTTGAGCGTCGCAAGCTTTTGTTTTGTCTGTGCAAACAGGGTTGCTTTCGCCGTAACTTACAACAGTGATTCTGTCAGCAGAAACGCCTTGTTTTACAAGAGCGTCTTTAGCAGCCTTTGCTCTTTTTAGACCAAGCGCATAGTTGTACTCATCTGTACCCCACTCGTCGCAGTTACCCTCTACTTTTACAGAAAGACCTTGAGCCTCTGATTGATTAAATAGACCTGCGTTTGTGTTGATAGCAGACTGCATGTCACCTTTGATATTAAATTTGTCAAAGTCAAAGTATACAGTTTGAACTTGACCTTCGATGCTTGAAATTAATTGTTGCAATCTCTCGCTATCGCTCATCATGTTATCGCTTGAGTTCATACCGCCCATATTTTGATTAGCGTCAGCGCTCATATCAACTTCAGGGTTTTTAGAGCTACAACCGCTCAACAATAAAGCTGCAATAGCAGCAGAAGTTAAAACTACTTTTTTCATTTTCATCCTTTTATAGAAATTTAACGTGATTATATCATAAAATTTACTAAATATTACCAATCAATAGACTGAATTTTACCGATTTTTAATGGAAATTGGAAACTTTTGTTCTCATTTACGCGAATTATACCAAGAGAACTCTGGCCGCCAAGCTCTTTGATAAACACTACGCTTTGTCCGTCGCTAGAAAATCTAGGGTATAAATTTTTACCGCTTGCAGTGAGCTGTCTGATATAGTCAGTCTGCGTAGAGATCATATATATGTTAAAATCTCTCGTTCCAAAGCTACTCTTACCGTCTTCTCTACTAGAGTACACTATATAGTTTTGATAGGTACTAACGGAGTTGTTGTTTTTGCCGTGATAGACCAACTGCTCAAAACCGCTTCCATCTACATTTTGCGCGAAAACATTAGGATAGCCAAGTCTATCGGAAACAAAAACTACGCGTCTGTCGCCGTCAACGAAGTTGCCGTTCACGTCTATGCCGCTATAGTTAGTTACCTGAGATAGTCTTTTTGAATTTAGATCGTATATATAGATATCAGGCTGATCTTGCGGAGCCATAGTTAGCAAAATTTTATCTCCGTTTTGGCTAACGTCGGAGGCTATAAGCATACCTCCCTTGCTATCTAAAATTTTAGTTTTTTGGCCGCTCGCAACATCGTATCTATAAAGAACTAAGTTTTTACCGCTGTAATCAGAATAGTAAAACGCGCTCTGATCAGCTCCTACCCATTTAGGAAATATATTCAAACCGCCGCGAACAAGTACTTTTTGGTAGGTCAAAGTGTAGTCGGCTATAACGATCTCGCTTTGCTTTGAACCGGTTCCTTTGGCAAAGATGATAAATTTCTCCATCCAGTTCACAGGCGGCATTTTTAGCTCGTTGATAAGCTCAACTATCGCTTTGTGTGCGATAAACGGATACTTTGCCCCGTCGTTCATATTGTAAATTTTCTCGTACTGAGTAGTCGCCGTTTTTGCATTAATTAGCTTAACCCTGAGGGTTAGAGGCGAGTTTGCAGAGCCCTCAAGCGCGTATCTAAATATAAGCTGCGCACCTTTTTCGCTCATCACGTTCGTATTCGAGTCGCCCTCATAGCTACTGGCGATATATTCGTCCACAACCTCAAAATCAGAGCTGACCTTCAAGTCGCCCAACATAATTTTATGAAATTTGCTTTTAAAAGCCTGATCACCGACAGCCGTTGTAGCGTCTTGAAGCACGATTTTTGGTAGGGCTAAGCCTTTGTTGACGACCGAAATAGTTGCATCAACAGCAAAAAGCCAACTGGTAAAAGCAAGAAAAAGTAAAATTTTCTTCATTTTTCCTCCATTATTCTAGTTTGTCTTCTAGTTTGGTTCCGAGCCTAACAGCTCTGCCTATCTGGGTAGGCGGCGGAAATTTCTCAAAAGTCATACTTTGCAAGAAATCCCTAACTTTGTTATTAAATTCGCTATTATACGATAACTTTTTTATATCGTAACTAAACGATCCATCAATGCCGATGACGATCTCAACCTCCGCCTCATCGGTAGAATCGGCCTTATAAGCACTCCATTTACTCTGCAAAATTCTACTAATCATACCGAAGTATTCGTTATATTCGCCCGTCATTTGCGACTTTGGAGTCTTAGCAACCTGATCTAAGGTAAGCGCATTTATAACGTCGCTAGCTTTTTTTTGCTGGCTCGTTATCTGGACTTTTTCCGGTTTTTTACGACTTTGCTCTTTTGGTTGCTCTTTTTTCTTGGCAACCTTATCTTCTTTTAGTTTAGAGGTGTCGATACTGCCGAATAAATCCTTTAAATTTGGCTCTTCGATCTTTTTTTCTTCAGGTTTTGGCGGTGCAGGATCCGGTTCAGGCGGCTTGTTTGTAGTGTCCGGCTTTGGCTCTTCTTTTTTAACCTCTTCCTTTACCGGTTGAGGTTTTTCCTCTTTTACAATCTCTTTTTTAGGCTCAGGTGCTTTTACGGTGATGTCGGGCTCGCGCTCAACTATCATAATATCCATAAAAGCATCTTTAGTATCGGTGTATTTTTTCGGCTCTTCTTTAAAATAAGTAAGCTTAATAAAAATACCGCTTATGATACAAAGGTAAAGAAAAGCCGATAGTAGGAAATAGCCGGAAGTGTTAAATTTGAGATCAAATTTATCCATTAGTCTGGAGCGCTACCTTTGTAAAGCCTGCGTTTTTTACGCTCTTTAGAACAAACATCACATCGTCGTATATGAGGCTTTTGTCAGCTTTGATGTATACGGGTGAGTTTTTATCGTATTTTGCGCCGATAAGCACGATATTGTCGGGAAGCTCGCGTAGATCCATAGTGCTTTGATCAATCCTAACCTTTTTCGCAGCATCCACTATGACGGTCAAATCTTTTCTTTGAGCGGAGGATGTCTTGGTTTTTGAGCCGTCCGGTAGCAAAATTTGCTCCTCGTAAACGATAGTAGGCGTCGTAACCATAAGAATCGCCAGCAAAACAAGCATGATATCCACGAGCGGAGTTATGTTTAGTTCCGGAGTTTCGTCGAGATTTATCATTGATCTTCTTTAAGCGTTACAAGGATATCGACCTCGCGCCTGATGACGCCCATGAGCTCATAAGCTTTTCGTTTGATAAGCAAGCTAAAGGTATAAGCAGGAATCGCTACGAATATACCTGCTCCGGTAGCCACGAGAGCCTCGCTGATAGCTGGAGCTATAACGCCTAGCGAAGCATTTCCTCCGCCTTGACCGAGCTGAGAAAATGTCTCCAAGATGGATACAACCGTACCAAAAAGTCCGATGAAAGGCGAAGTGGAAGCGATAATACTAAGCCAAGTAATGCCGCTAGTAGCATTCCTCTCTGAAATACTAACGGCGACCGAAAGCTTTTCTTTAGATATGGAGCCACTTACGAATCTTTTTAAAACGGAGTCGTTTAGAGTATGCTTAGAGCCGCCCATTAATAGCGACTCAAGCGCATTTTGCTCTTTTTTTTGCCATGAGGTAAGCCCCGCCATACGAGATAAAAGTATGGTAAGGCTTATTATGAAATAAAAGGAGAGCCAACTAAGTACGAATATAGTAATAAAACTACTTCTTGATAAGTAGTTCAAAAAGATATCAAGCCCAGCCACTATCTTGTCCGAGCCATACTATCTAGTTTTGCTACGGCAGCGGCCATAGCGTTATTCTCGCTACTCATGCTAGCGATCAAATCCTTAGCCTTTTGCAATGAATTTGCTATCTCGCTCTCGGAATTCCCCGACACATGAACAGCACCGTCAGCAAGGATAGTGGCCTTGCCCTCATTTATCTCAGCATATCCCCAATTGATCGCGACGGCATCATGACTTTTATCTTCGCTCTCGATATCTATAACGCCGGCTTTCAAAAGCGAAATAAGTGAAGCGTGTCCGGGCAAAACCCCGAACTCACCCTCACTACCAGGCAAAACTACGCTTTTGATATCGTTTGAAAACACTAAACCCTCAGGCGTAACGATTTCTAAATGTAATTTATTCATTACTTCTTCCTTTAAATTTAGGCTTTAAGTTTTTCAGCTTTTGCTATCGCCTCGTCGATGTTTCCTACCATATAAAATGCGTTTTCCGGCAAATCATCATATTTGCCTTCCAAAATTCCCTTAAAGCCGGCAATATTCTCTTCAAGACTTACGTATTTACCAGGGCTTCCCGTAAATACCTCGGCAACGAAGAACGGCTGAGATAAAAATCTCTCGATCTTTCTAGCGCGGTCGACGGTAACCTTATCTTCTTCACTAAGCTCGTCCATACCGAGGATCGCGATGATGTCTTGAAGGTCTTTATATTTTTGCAAAACCGCCTGCACGCCGCGAGCGACTTTATAGTGCTCACCGCCCAAAATTTGAGGATCGAGCATTCTTGATGTCGAATCAAGCGGATCAACCGCAGGATAAATTCCCTTTTCTGCGATAGCTCTGTTTAGAACGGTAGTCGCATCAAGGTGCGCAAAAACGGTCGCAGGAGCTGGGTCGGTAAGGTCGTCAGCAGGGACGTAAACGGCTTGAACCGAAGTAATCGAACCTTTTTTAGTTGATGTAATTCTCTCTTGGAATTTACCCATTTCGCTCGCCAAAGTCGGCTGATAACCAACGGCTGACGGGATACGTCCAAGAAGCGCCGACATCTCTGCACCAGACTGAGAGAAGCGGAAGATGTTATCAATAAACATCAAAACGTCAAGTCCCATCTCGTCGCGGAAGTACTCAGCCATTGTAAGGCCTGTTAGAGCGATACGGTTTCTTGCCCCTGGTGGCTCGTTCATTTGGCCGTAGCACAAGGCAACTTTGTCCAAAACGTTACTTTCTTTCATTTCATGATAAAGGTCGTTTCCTTCGCGCGTTCTCTCGCCAACACCTGCAAATACAGAGTAACCGCTGTGTTTAAATGCAACGTTGTGAATAAGCTCCATGATAATAACCGTCTTGCCAACGCCGGCACCGCCGAATAGTCCAACCTTGCCTCCCTTTGCATAAGGAGCCAAAAGGTCAACCACCTTTATGCCTGTTTCAAAAATTTCACTTTTTGTGCTTTGCTCTTCAAACGGCGGAGGATCGCGGTGAATAGACCATTTTTTGTCAAATTCTACACCTTCGCCTTCGTCGATTAGATCGCCGACGACATTAAAAATTCTTCCCAAAACTTTTTCGCCGACCGGAACGCTAATAGGCGCGCCTAAAGCCGTAGCCTCAAGGCCTCTAGTTAAGCCTTCACTCATGTCCATAGCAATAGTTCTTACGCGGTTATCGCCAAGGTGTGCGGCAACCTCTAGCACAAGTCTATTTTGCTTGCCCTCAACCTCGAAATTTACTTCGACGGCTTCGTTGATCTTGGGTAAATAATCCGTGAAATCGACGTCGACTACCGGACCCATTACCTGAGAAATGATACCTTTCATCCATACTCCTTAATTATTTCATTGATTCGACGCCACTGATGATCTCGATAAGCTCAGTGGTGATAGACTCTTGGCGAGCCTTGTTATACGATAGTTTTAGCTGTGCGACGCGCTCTTTGGCGTTATTAGTCGCATTATCCATCGCCTGCATTCTAGCGCTGTGCTCTGCCGCAAGGCTATCAACTAAAGCGTAATACATACTATACTCGAAATACTTCGTAAGTAGTTCGTTTAAAATTTTGCCGTCATCGCTCGGTTCAAATTCCATCAAAGAATTTGTCTCAACCTCAACGAGTTTCGGCGGCTCGACCGGCACGATATCGTTTATGCGAATTTGCTGAGAGATCATGTTATTGTAGCCGTTATGCACCAAAATAACCTTATCTGTCGCACCATTTATAAAGTCGTCTATCGCGTCTTTTATAATATTTTGAGCTTTCTCATAAGTCGGAGATGAGCTAACGCCGACGTATTTTTCAAGCAAATTTATACCCTGGAAGCTAAAAAATTCTATACCTTTTTTACCTACCGCGCGGAGTCTTATCTTTACTTTTTTCGCCTTAAATTCGTTAATCATATTTCTAACGGTTTTAATGGTCTGAATATTAAAACCGCCGCAAAGACCCTTGTCCGCGGTAACAAATATAATATCAACCTTTTCGATATTCTCCTTAACGTCGAAAAATTTACTCTCGGCATTTACAGAGCGATATTGGTTGATTTTATAGGCGATTTCAGATAAAACTTCGTTGATCTTGAGCGCATAAACCCTAGAGTGACGAGCAGCCTCTTCAGCCTTGCGAAGTTTGGCTGTAGATACCAGCTTCATCGCGCGCGTCGTCTTTTGGGTATTTTGGACGCTCTTGATCTTTCGTTTTATATCTTTTAAATTTGACATATTCTAGCCTTAATTAGCGGCAAACGTCGCTTTAAAGTCTTTTAGCGCCTTGTGCAAAAGCTCCTCGATTTCTTTATCAAGTGCTTTTTTGGTTCGAATTTGCTCGAAAATTTCAGGATACTTCGCCTCAATATAAGGATAAAGCTCAGCTTCAAATTTTGTAACCGCTACAGTCGGGATATCATCTAGGTAGCCTTTTGTGCCGGCGAAGATAATAACGACTTGCTTTTCAACGGCTAGCGGGCTGTAAGGAGGCTGTTTTAGTACCTCGACCATCCTCTGGCCGCGCTCGAGCTGTTTTCTCGAACTCTCGTCTAGGTCGCTCGCAAACTGTGCAAACGCTTGCAGCTCGCGGTATTGCGCAAGGTCAAGTCTCAATGTTCCAGAAACTTGCTTGGTCGCTTTTATCTGGGCAGCGCCGCCGACGCGAGAAACCGAAAGACCGACGTTGATCGCAGGGCGAATACCTGAGTTAAATAGATCGGACTCAAGGAAAATTTGACCATCGGTGATAGAAATAACGTTCGTCGGAATATACGCCGAAACGTCGCCCGCTTGCGTTTCAATAATAGGAAGCGCTGTTAGAGAACCTGCGCCAAGCTTATCATTTAGCTTAGATGCGCGTTCTAGCAAGCGAGAGTGTAGGTAAAAAACGTCGCCAGGATACGCTTCGCGGCCCGGCGGTCTGCGAAGAATCAAGCTCATTTCGCGGTATGCGACGGCGTGCTTTGACAGATCGTCATAGATGATTAGGGCATGGCGAGAATTATCTCTAAAATATTCGCCCATAGTTACGCCCGCATATGGAGCTAGGTATTGAAGCGCGGCAGCGTCTGATGCGCCTGCATTTACGACGATGGTATACTCCATAGCGCCGTACTCTTCGAGTTTTTTAACAACTTGCGCGACTGTTGATTGTTTTTGTCCGATCGCGACGTAGATACAAATAACGTCTTGACCTTTTTGGTTGATGATAGTATCTATCGCGACGGTAGTTTTACCGGTTTGGCGGTCGCCGATGATGAGCTCGCGTTGTCCGCGACCGATCGGCACTAGCGCATCGATAGCTTTGATACCTGTTTGAAGCGGTTCATGAACGCTCTTTCTAGCCATGATGCCTTTTGCTTTTTCCTCGACAAATCTAGTCTCGCTAGCTTCGATCGGGCCTTTAGCATCTATCGGCTCGCCGAGCGAGTTTACGACGCGACCTATTAGCGCATCGCCCACAGGAACGCGCAAAAGCTTAGCTAGGCGTTTTACACTCGAACCCTCTTTGATGCCGTCCGTTTTACCCAAAATAACGATACCGACGCTACTTTCCTCAAGGTTTAGAGCCATGCCTTTTTCGCCGTTCTCAAACTCGACCATCTCGCCGGCCATAACGTTTTTTAGGCCGTAAACGTTAGCAACGCCGTCGGCTACGGATATAACTTTGCCTGTCTCGTTCACATCAACGTTAAGGCTGAAATTTTCAATCCTTTCCTTGATGATGGCGCTGATTTCATCTGCTTTTATTTTTGCACTCACGCTTTTTCTCCTTTATATTGCTTTTAATATGTATTCGCTCATTTGGGCTTTTAGCCTATCTACCGAAAAGCTAGCCTCCACGCCCAAGTCGTCTAGTTCGATCTTGATACCGTTGTAGTTGCTTTTTACCGGCTCTAAAATGATTTTTGCGTTAAATCTCTTAGAAAAGCTGCTTTCGAGCTCTGAAATTTGAGCCTGACTGATCTGCGAGCCGCCGTAAATTTTGCCGTAAAAAACATTATCCATTTTTGACTTTTGCGCTAAAAGCTCCGAAACGATATTAGGCAAGATATCAAGTCTTTTATTTTCGCCGAGTAATTTTATGAAATTTACAAATTTCTGATCCGCCTCACCGACTAAAGATAGAACAAAATCCGCTTTTTGGCTATTTTTTAAATTCGGCGAAACGATGATATTTTGAAATTTTTCATTTGTAAATGCGTTTGCGATCTCTTGTAGCTTGGCGGTAAAGTTATTAAACTCATCCTTACTAAGGTCGCTAACTAGGGCTTTTACGTATTTTTTTGCGATAAGTTCTTTCATTAGCCGACCCTCTTAAGCATGATATTAATGAGCTCGCTTTGATCCATTTTGACGCTGTCGCTTGCGAAGATTTCATTTAAAATTTCGCCCACGACGGACTTAACCATGCGTCTTTTTTCAAATTCTTTTTGATCTTGGAAGCTTTTTTCCAAATTTGCAACCTCTTGCCTAGTCTCTTCTTTGATGCGCTCAGATATCAAAACAGCCTCTTTTCTGGCTGTTTCAACTAGGCTAGCAGCATTTGCTTTTGCCTCTTCTACGCGCCTTAGAACGTCGTCTTTTTTGGCTTTTGAGTCTTTTAGTTTTTGCTGGATATTATCAAGTCTTGCCGCGATACCGACGATCCTTCCCTTGTAGGCGTTTTTGATAGGGTTTGCTATAAAATAATACAAAATCGCAGCAAAAACGATAAAATTTACCGTTCTAGGTACGATGTCGTATCCGCCGTCCGCCATCAAAACAAAAGGACATAATAAAAGTAAAATTTTGCTTTTCATATTAAATCCTTGCGAGTTTTGCTTTTAAAGCAGCTTGAAGTTCAGGTAGTTTTTGCTGCAAATCAGCTCTAAAATCGCTCTTTTGAGAGTTTAAATTTTGGATAAAAGCATCGTAATCAGCCTCCAAAACCCCGCGCTTTTCGCTGACTATCTTAGCGGCCGCGTCTTTTGCAGCGTTGATAGCCTCCTGCTTGATCTTGCCGGCTTCGCTTCTTGCGGCAGCTATGAGCTGTTCTATCTGCGCTTCATACACGCCAAGATCGCTCGTATTTTTACTAGCGCTCTCTTCGTCGTTTTTTATCGCATCATTTCTAGCGTCTATAAATTTAAGTAGAGGCTTGGAAAGGATGGAATTTAAAACGGCGATAAGCCCTAGAAAAATAACTGCCGTCAGGACGACCAACGGCAAATTAATTTCCAACATCAAATCTCCTTAAAGTTTAATATTTTCTTAAGTATAATGAAATCGTGCTTATTTTACAAAAAAAAAGGATAAAACAAGC